>NZ_JBXKJL010000073.1:0-2217 GCF_056994735.1 Geomonas sp. | reverse complement strand
GAATGAGGAATATCATGCTAATGCAATCGGTACGGACCGAGAAAAGACGACGGCTACAGCCAACCGTCGCATTGCTGGAAGATCGACGTCTACTCAGCAGTGGCCCACTTGACCTCACCACCGCTGGAGCCTCAGGCGTTATCAACGGCGCCATCTTCCAGCAAGCCAACTTCCAACCAACCGGCAGCGGCGTCATCGACTCCTTCGTCCGCATCCGCGAGAAGGGCGTCGAATACGGCTACAACACCGACGCTCGCCCCTACACCGATCCGGTACTGACAAATGGTGGCACGCAAACCACGGCGACCTTCGATCACTCAATCAAACGGAGCGACGTTCCGAGACTCCCCACGCATCTCCACCAGATCCTCAGGCAGCTTGCCTTGACTTCTGTCTGGCTTGGGGTTGCGTTTTGCCGGATTTAATCGATTTCGCGCGGCCGTTGTCTTTTGCACTTGGTGGTTCCCAGTCGCTCCAGGCATCGTGGAGTTTTAGGACCACGAAGCGGACGAGCGTCTTTCGTCGCCGCCATTTGTACCTCACCTTCTCCAGAAAGCGAAACATCCGATTGGTACGCTCCACGTGATTGTTGGTCCGGACCCGCTGGCTGATCGGGTTGTTCAGGTAGGCCATGAGCTTGGGGAACCTCTCCTCATCGAGTTGCTCCATCGCCTTGACCAACTCCGGCACGGCCTGAAACGCCGGGTCGCCGAGAACCGCAGCTCGACGACAGCTTGATTGATGGAAACCCTTGGGCGTGTCGAACACCCAATAGATCCGCTCGGCGAATCGTCGCAACGTTGCCAGCTCGGGCAAGTATTCCAGTACCCTTTTCAGGTTGTCATGATCCGACTCGGTGAAGTTTTCGCGACGCTTCACGATCAAGTATCGATGTTTGAACACGAAGTCCGCCTTCTCCTTGACCGTAGGACCGCGACGGGCTGCTGCCTTCTTGGCTTTGCGGCTCTTGCGGCCCCGCTTCTTCTTGCGTCCGCGCTTGCCCCGCCTGCTCATCGCTGTCCTCATCCGCCGCACGGCGTCCAGGATGAGCTTGTTGATGTCCTTGATCACGTGGAAAACGCACAACTGATGGTTCGCGTCGGGCCACAACTCGGTCAACACGGCGGGGTACAGGTTCGAGCCGTCGGTGACCACAATCTGGGGCTCAAGACCCCAGTTCTTAAGGTTCTTGAGGAACGGCCGCATGTGATCCTGATCGTTGGACTCGACCAATGCGAAAGCCACCGGCAGGTTACTCAGCGGATCAGTCGCCAGAAGCAACGTGAAGCGGCCCAAGTGCAGTTCGTCCACGCAGAGCGTGCCGCTGAAATGTTCCAGAACCTTGCGGCGATGCTCCGACATGTCGAGTTCTCCAACCCGATCGCGGAGCACGTTGTAGACGAACCCCGAGGACAGTTCCAGAAAGAACTCGCGCCGCAACGACTCCAACATCCGCTCGATGCTCATCCCATCCTTGATGATGCGATCCAGCACCAGATCGCGGACCTTGTTGTCGTAGTGGGCCTTGGGGAGCACGCCCTCGGGGGTGTTTCGGAACGTCGTGCAGCATTCGCACTGGGCTGTGTACTCACCGTAGGTGATCTTCAAGTAAGCCACCGCCTTGTAGGCGACCGTGCGTACTTCGCGAGTACAAGTCCGTTTTCGTTTCCCCATCTTCCCACACTGGGGACAAGGGGCCTTCTTGGGAGCGCAGTGAACCGGTATAAAGACAGTCGTGGGTGCATCCGTGCCCATGCTTGCGTCCTTCGTGCTGAGGCCGAGCAACCTCATTCACGGGGACGCAAGCCCTAGCTTTCAAGCCCAAAACACCTTACTCGTCCCTCCTGAGTCGGTGGAGATCAGTGAGGAGTCTCCGAAATCGCGCGACCAGTTTGTCAGAGACCTCCATGCGTTTCACCTCCGCTGGCACCTGCCGGTGCTCATCACTTCGCAGGAGCCCCTTGAGCTAGCGGGGCCCCTTAAGGGAGAGGTTTTCGAGTTCGCAGGGTTGACCGATGAGGAGCGCCTGCGCGTCTTCCAAGCCTACCGGACCGGTCCGGTCCCAGCGGACTTCCAGGAACTTTGCGCACCTTTTGTAACGCCGTACGAGCTGAGCCTTGCAGCATCCCTCGTGTCCGGCTTGGAGCGGGCGCCCACTCGCGCGGCCCTCTTCGATTCTTACGTGAGCCACCGCTGTGGCCAGACCGAAGAAGCGAC
>NZ_JBXKJL010000072.1:0-10943 GCF_056994735.1 Geomonas sp. | reverse complement strand
GCGCAGTAGGGGCTGACCGGGGCAGAGGCGCCCCAGATCGAGCTGCATCCGGTGGCGTTGGCGACCATCATCCTCTCCCCGAAGAGCTGGGTGACCAGCCTGGCGTACGGTGTTTCCCCGCACCCCGAGCAGGCGCCGGAGAATTCCAGGAGCGGCTGCTGGAACTGGCTCCCGATCACGGTGCTCCGCTTCACCAGGTGCCCCTTGTTCTTCAGCGTCTCGGCGAACTTCCGGTTTTCCTCCTGCACGGCCGCCTGGGTCTCGATCGGCTTCATGACCAGGGCCGATTTCTTCGCCGGGCAGATGTCGGCGCAGTTCCCGCAGCCCATGCAGTCCAGCGGATAGACCTGGATGCGGAAGCGGTGCCCCTTGATCTCGCGAGCCACCGCCGGGATGGTCTCGTAGCTCTCAGGCGCCCCGGAAAGCTCCTCGTCGGTGGCCAGGAAGGGCCGGATGGTCGCGTGGGGGCAGATGAAGGAGCACTGGTTGCACTGGATGCAGTTCTCCTTGATCCACTCCGGCACGTTGATGGCCACGCCGCGCTTTTCGTAGCGTGCGGTGGAGAAGGGGAAGGAGCCGTCGGGGGCGAAGGAGGAGACCGGGAGATCGTCGCCCTTCTGCCGCAGGATGGGGAAGATGGTCTTCTTCATGTAGTCCGGCATGTCCTGGCTCAGGCGGAAGTCGAGCCCCCGCTGGTCATCGGCATCCTTCCAGGAGCTGGGGTAGCTGATCTCGACCAGGTTCTCGACCGCGAGGTCGACGGCGCTCAGGTTCATGTCGACGATCTTGTCGCCTTTCCTCCCGTACTCCTTGCGGATCGAGTCCTTGAGGAGCTCGACCGCCTCCTCGAAGGGGAGCACCCCCGAGAGCTTGAAGAAGGCGGTCTGCATGATCATGTTGATGCGGCCCCCCAGGCCGGCGGAGGTGGCGATGCTGATGGCGTCGATGTTGTAGAAGCGGACCCCCTTCCGGGCGATGGTCCGTCTCATCGCGGCGGGGAGGTTCTCCTCCAACTCCTCCACCGTCTTCCAGGGAGAGTTCAAAAGGAAGGTCCCCCCCTCCTTGATACCCTCCAGCACGTCGTAGACCTGCACGTAACCGGACTTCTGGCAGGAGATGAAGTCCGCGGCGTCGACCAGGTAGGTCGACTGGATCGGGCTCTTGCCGAAGCGCAGGTGGGAGACGGTGATCCCCCCAGATTTTTTGGAGTCGTAGGCGAAGTAGGCCTGGACGTAGAGGTCGGTGTTGTCGCCGATGATCTTGATGGCGGCCTTGTTGGCGCCGACCGTGCCGTCGGCCCCCATCCCCCAGAAGCGGCACTGGATGGTGCCTTCGGGGGTGGTGGAGAGGGTGCCGGTGGCCGGCAGCGAGGTGCCGGTCACGTCATCGGTGATCCCCGCCGTGAAGCGCCGCTTCCCGGGGGAGGCGTTCATGTTGTCGAAGATGCTCTTCACGTGCACGGGGCGGAACTCCTTGGAGCCCAGGCCGTAGCGCCCGGAATAGAGCTCCGGAAGCTTGCCGCCGCGCTCGAGGAAGGCGGTGCAGACGTCGAGATAGAGAGGTTCTCCCAGCGACCCCGGCTCCTTGGTGCGATCGAGGACGCTGACCTTCTTGGCCGAGGCCGGGATGGCCGCCAGGAGGGCGTCGGCGTCGAAGGGGCGATAGAGCCGGACCTTGACCACCCCCACCTTTTCCCCGGACGCGTTCAGATGCCTGACCACCTCCTCGACCGTTTCGCAGGAGGAGCCCATGGTGACGACGACCCGCTCAGCCTTGGGGTCCCCGACGTAGTCGAAGAGCTGGTACTTTCTGCCTGTGAGCTGGCCCACCTTCTCCATGGTGGCCTTGACCACGGCGGGGACGGCGTCGTAGTAGGGATTGGACCGCTCGCGCCCCTGGAAATAGATGTCGGGGTTCTGGGCGGTTCCGCGCAGCTCGGGGTGCTCGGGATTCATGGCTTTGGCCCGGAATTCGGCGAGCTTTTCGCGGTTCAGGAGCTTCGCCATGTCGTCGTACTCGATGGCCTCGATCTTCTGCACCTCGTGGGAGGTCCGGAAGCCGTCGAAGAAGTGGAGGAAGGGGACGCCTGCCTCCAGCGCCGCCAGGTGGGCGACCAGGGCCAGGTCCATGCACTCCTGGACCGAGCACGAGCAGAGAAGGGCGAAGCCGGTGGGGCGGGCGGCCATGACATCCTGGTGGTCGCCGAAGATGGAAAGGGCGTGGGTGGCAAGGGCCCGGGCCGAGACATGGAAGACGCCGGGAAGAAGCTCCCCCGCGATCTTGTACATGTTGGGGAGCATCAGCAGCAGGCCCTGCGAGGCCGTGAAGGTCGTGGTCAAGGCGCCTGCCGCCAGCGAGCCGTGAACCGCGCCGGCGGCACCGGCTTCGGACTGGAGCTCCCTGATGTTGAGGGTCTGGCCGAAGATGTTCTTGCGTCCCTCCGCCGCCCACTCGTCGGCGACCTCCCCCATGGTGGAGGAAGGTGTGATCGGATAAATAGCGGCAGTCTCGCTCATGGCGTAAGCCACATGCGCCGCAGCAGTGTTGCCGTCCATAGTCTTCATTTTCCCGGCCATTGGAGACTCCTCGTGTAGAGATAAATTCTGCATTCCCAAGGGATACCGGACAATTATACGTTCCATTAATGACAAGGCAACCGGGGTCCTGAATTTGCTGGGGCGGGCGGCAGAAGTGATGGATAACCTGTTCAGACCAGTCCTGCGGCGCTTAGTTCGGATTTCAGCCAGGCATAGATGATCGGTGCCGCGACCATCCCGGACAGTCCGAAGATCGCCTCCATCACCAGCATGGCGCTCAGGAGTTCCCAGGCGCTGGCGTTGACCTGGCCGCCGACGATCTTGGCATTGGTGAAGTATTCGAGCTTGTGGATGAGGAGGAGGAACACGACGGAAGAGATCCCCACCGAGGTTGAAACGCCGAGGCTGATCAGCACGATTACCGAGTTGGAGATCAGGTTCCCCGCCACCGGGAGGAGCCCGGCCACGAAGGTCAGCAGTATTAACAGGGTCGTCATGGGCATGTGGAAACCGCAAAGGGGGAGGATCAAGGCGAGGTAGAGCGCGGTCAGTATGGTATTGAGTGCGGAGATCTTCACCTGCGCGAAGACGATCTTCTCGAAGGCCGTCGCCAGCGTCCTGAGTCTCTGGTGGAGGGCTCCGGCCAGTGGCGGCGGGGTCTCCGCCTCGGTGAAGCGGTGCATCACCGCCATCGCACCGATCGCCATGCCGAAAAGGAGGTGGATCACGGTCTTGGCGCCCGAGATTCCGACCTGGGAGATGTTCTTGCCGTGCTCGCGCAGCATTGCCGCGAGCTGTTCCCGCAGTCCCTCCACGGTGTCCGGTACAGAATTGGCAAAAGTTGGCGGGAGATTCCGTTTCAGGTTCTCGAGCCTTTCGGCCACGGCTCCCATGATGGTGGCCATTCCCTGGTGGCCCTGGAAGAAGGAGGATAGTCCCAGGGCTACCGCCAGCACCAGCAGCGCGACTGCCAGTATGATCCCGCCCAGGGCGATGCCGCGACCCTTGGTGCCCCACCCGGTGGGAAGGCGCTCGGCCAGTTTCGCCGTCAATACATAAACCGCCAGGCCGGCGAGCACCGCGGACAGGAGACGGAAGTAGAGGACGGTCACGACGGCCAGGGCGGCCAGGAGGTAACTGATCAGCAGCACGTTGGGCATGGTCCACCTCTATTCGAAAGCAACTTCTGGAGCGTCCTTGGACCCTATTGTTTTTGCCGTTGATCAAAATGGTACTTAGCCTTAGCTCCTTTGCAACATTCTTTTTCTGGAGGAGCCTCCGATAATGCTTCTCTCACCAGCCCTGCTCTACCAGTCATTGCCAAAGTCTTGGCTGAACTAGCAGCTGAGACATGTAAAAATAATTTCACATGTCGGTGTATCCAGGGGAAAAGACATTATTCAGGAGAATGTGAAAGAATAAGCAGGGATGAATTTATTTCTTGCAATTTGTATTGGCAAATGTTAACCAAACAGTAGAAAGTGACGAAACAGTGCCAGTGTCAGACCCGCAATAACCCCCTGATGACATCCTCTACTCCTGCGGGTGGAAAAGTTGTTGCGATCATACCGGGAATAGAAAGTGAACCGGTCTAAGGATTCAGCCGGGGATCGGCTGATATGGAGGGACCATGCATCAGGGGGGAATCCTGCTGGTGGAGGATGACAGCGACTGTAGGGAGTTGGCCCTGCGGGCGTTGAAAAAAGCGGGGTACAGCAAGGTCGCGGTAGCGCGAGACGGCCTCGAAGCCATCGGAATGTTGTTGGGGGAGGGGAAGTTGCAGAGTGACGGCGGTGAAGAGCCGGAGTTTGTCCTCCTGGACATGAGGATGCCGAGGATGGATGGCCTCAGCGTGCTGCGGCAGATTCGCGGCAACGAGAGGACCAGGACGCTCCAGGTCTTCGCCCTCTCCTGCACCGATGACCCAAGTTATCTCGATGAGTGCCGCGAGCTGGGCGTGCTGGCGGTCCTGCCCAAACCGCTGGACCCGACCACGCTGAAGCTCTGGTTGCCGCAGCAGGCAGCTTGAATCCCGACTAGCGGGGCAGCGGGCTCTTAACAGCGTCCTCTATCACTATTTCCAGCTCGGCCAGGGCTACTTCCTTCAGCCCGAGCGACTGGGCCTCACTGCTGGCGCAGAGGACGACACCTTCTTCACTGCGCAGGCCGATGCCGAGTTTTCTGCAGGTCAGGTTGGCAAGACGCACCGCGGCAAGGAGCAGGTTGCCGCGATCCCACTCCTCATCCTCATGCCCCGCCACCACCTCGCAGTAGGCAGGCGGCATGTGCCACTGCTCCATCAGCAGGCGCCCCTGCTCCACGTGCAGGGTCTTCAGCACCTCCGCCAGCACCGCCGGATTCGCCGCCGCCCTGAACTGTTCCTCGTGGCAGACCTCTTCCATGACCTTCAACAGAAAAAGCTTCCCGATGTCATGCAAAAGCCCGGCAAGAAAGGCCTCCTGGGCCTGGTTGGGGAGCCCCGATTTCTGGGCCAGCCACTTGCTGCCGACGGCGCAGCAGAAGGCGTGCTTCCACAGGGTCTGCATGAGCGCGTTGTACTTCGGGTCGTTCGAGCGGTACAGGTCCTGCTGGGTGGTCACCATGGCGAGGTTGGCAACCTCCCGGGAGCCCAGCCTGATGATGGCCTCCCGTATGGTCCCCACCTTGCTCAGTCCCGAGTAGAAGGCCGAGTTAGCGGCCCGGAGCACCTGGCTGGTCAGGCCGGAATCGGCGATGATCAGCTGGTGGACCTCGTCGATGTTGAAGTCGGGCCGGGAAAGGACCTGCTGCAGCTTGACCGCCACCGCGTGAAAGACGGGGACGCTCAGGTTTCCCGATTCGAGCCGTTTCTTAACCACACTGACTATGGAAGTATGCTGGTCCATCTTTCTTCTTTCCCTGGCGCCCGGCGCGCCGTCAGTTGCCTACCATCCGTCTCAGTTCGCTCAAGGGGCGGGGCATCGAGATCCGCGGCAGGTCGCGCAGCACCTCGTGGAGCGATACCAGCCCCTTGGCCGCCTTGAGCAGGCCGTCCTCGAAGAGGGTCACCATCCCCGGGGTCTCCATGCTCAGCCGCCTGATCTCCGAGGCCGACCTGTTGTCCATGATGGCCTCCTTCATGGCCTCGCTCATCATCAGCAGTTCGAAGACCGCCATCCTCCCCCGGTACCCGGTGAAGCGGCAGGCCTTGCAACCGCGACCGATTCGGAATTTGGCGCCGGCCAGGTCGGCGGACGAGTACCCGAGCCTGCCGAATTCCGCTGCGGTCGGCACGTACGGCTGCCCGCACTCCCTGCAGACCAGCCGCAGCAGCCGCTGGGCCAGCACGCAGGTGACCGTGGAGGAGATCAGGAACGGCTCGATCTGCATGTGTACCAGCCGCAGGATGGCCCCGATGGTATCGACGGTGTGGAAGGTGGTCAGGACCTTGTGGCCGGTGAGGGCCGCCTGGATGGCGGTCTCGGCGGAGAAGGTGTCCCGGATCTCGCCCAGCACTATGATGTCGGGGTCCTGGCGCACGATGTGGCGCAGTGTCTCGTCGAAGGTCACGCCGATCTTGGGATTCATCGAGCACTGCGCGACACCGTCCATCACGAACTCGACCGGGTCCTCGGCCGTCACGATGCTGGTGTTGATGTTGTTGAGCCTCCCCACGCAGCTGTAGAGGGTCGAGGTCTTGCCGCTGCCGGTGGGGCCGGTGATGATCATGATCCCCGACGGCGCCTCCAGCGCGTCCTGCACGAAAATGTCCAGCATGCGCGGGGCCATGCCGATCTGGTTGACGTCGAGGATCGCCTCCTTCTTGCTCAGGAGCCGGAGCACGATCTTCTCGCCGAAGATGGTGACGAAGAAGGAGACGCGCAGGTCGAGGGTGAAGCCGTGCTGCCGGCTGTCGTAGAGGATGCGCCCGTCCTGGTGGCGGCGCTTTTCCGCGATGTCGGCCTGGGCCATGACCTTGATGCGGGAACTCAGCTGGGGCGCCAGGTCGAGCGGCAGTTCCTGGTGCGGCATCATCACGCCGTCGTGCCGGAGGCGGATCCTGATCCGGTCCTTGAGCGGCTCGATGTGGATGTCGCTCGCCCCCTGGCTCATGGCGTCGTCGAAGAGCTTGTTGATCAGCCCCACCACCGTGCTCTCGTCGCTCTCCTCCGGTCCTTCGCTGCCGGCGTTGTTCTCGGCGCTGGCGATGGCGGCGAGGATGGCCTTGCGGCTGGCTATCGCCGGCTGGAGGTTGTGGCCGAAGATCGTTTCGGCGGCGGCCCGGGAGCGCTGCTCCAGGGGATTGGCGAAGGCGATCGATGCCACCCCGTTTTCGATGGAGAGGGGAACGAAGAGTCCGTCGCGGAAAAGCTGGAACGGGGCCCGGGCGAAAAGCTTCCGGTCCAGCTTGCGGAACTCCAGCTCCGCGACCGGGAAGCCCAGCTGGAAGGAGAGCACCTCGATGAGCTTGCGCTCCTCGATGAAGCCGTTTTCGACGAAGATGTCCCCGAGCATCCTGTGCTCGGTCCCCTCCCTTTGCAGGTCCAGGGCGGCCATCAGGTCGCTCTCCCGCAGGTACCCCAGCTCCACCAGGAAGTCACCGATCCTTATCGAAGGGGTGTTTTTCCGCAGCGTGCGGGCCACCTCGTCGCGCGAAAGATAGTCCAGCTCCTGGAGCACGTCTATCAGGGTCTTGCTCGACTGGAGCTTGGCGTGGACCCGCTGGGCGTAGCTTAGCTGATCGGGGGTCACGACCCCTTCCCTCACGAGGAGGGCAACGATCTCTCCGACTGCCGCCTTGGGCTCGGCTGCTTCTGGTGTCTCGTTCATGGGCTCTCTGGCAGCTCAAGGCTGCTCTGCTGCGGGATGTAAGGCACGCGGGCGCCTTTTGCGCTTCGAGGGACGCTCGATACAGAAAAAGGCCCCCGTGAGTGCGCGGGGGCCTTAGGGCCGGCTGGAAGCGAAGAGGGGCTACTCCCCCTTCTTTTCGTCGCGGCCGGGCTTGATCTCGATCTCGTCCTTGCCGCTGGAAGCCTTTTTGAAATTTCTGATGCTCTTGCCGAGTGCGCCGCCGATCTCCGGCAGCCTCCCGGCGCCGAAAACGACCAGCACGATCACCAAGACCACGATCAGTTCCGGCAAACCAAATCCGAACATACGCTCCCTCCCCTTAAAGATCGTTGAGCTTCTGCAGTATCGCATCGGGCAAATAAAAAAGTCAAGCAGTTACGCGAGGACCGGCGGCGGGAAGAGGAGCCTGCCGCGAGGGAGGTCGCCGGAGCATTCCACGCCCGACTCGTTGCCGGATGCGCCGCCAACCAACCCCTCTGGAGAGGTCATCCTTATTAAAATGGTTGCACTTTGGCGTGAAGGTTGCTATACGCTTTAACTCTCAACTGTCGCGCTTTCCAAAGAAGGAGAGTTCCAGTGAACAAAACTATCCTGCTGGTGGAGGACAACCCTGACGACGAGGCGCTCACTCTCAGGGCGGTGCGGAAGCACATTCCGCATGGCATAGCCGTGGCCCGTGACGGAGCCGAGGCCCTCGACTTCCTCTTCGGGACCGGGCGCCACGCGAACCGCGACCTCACGGTGCCGCCGCTCCTCGTGCTGCTCGACCTGAAGCTCCCCAAGGTGAACGGCCTGGAGGTGCTGCGCCGGATCAGGGAAGACGCCCGGACCAGGGCCATCCCCGTGGTGGTATTCACCTCCTCGACCGAGGAGCAGGACATCCTCGACAGCTACCGCCTGGGCGCCAACAGCTATATCCGCAAGCCGGTCGACTACGGCCAGTTCTGCGAGGACTTGAAGCAGGTGATGATCTACTGGCTGTGCGTCAACCAGCTCCCCCCGCAGAGGAACTGCTCCGCCTCCTGATCCCCTTGTTGCCATGAGCCCCGCCGTGGTACTATCCTGACCATGGAAAAATTCGAGCTTCTGACAGAGTTCAAGCCGCGCGGAGACCAGCCCCGCGCCATCGAGGAACTGACCGAGGGGGTGCTCCGCGGCGACCGGCACCAGGTCCTGCTGGGAGTCACCGGCTCCGGCAAGACCTTCACCATGGCCCAGGTGATCGCCCGCGCCAACCGGCCGGCCCTGGTGCTCGCCCCCAACAAGACGCTGGCGGCCCAGCTCTACGGCGAGTTCAAGGAGCTCTTTCCGAATAACGCCGTCGAGTACTTCGTCTCCTATTACGATTACTACCAGCCCGAAGCCTACATCCCCTCCTCAGACACCTTCATCGAGAAGGACTCCTCGATCAACGACGAGATCGACAAGTTCCGGCACTCCGCCACCCGCAGCCTGCTGACCCGCCGCGACGTCATCATCGTGGCCTCGGTCTCCTGCATCTACGGCATCGGCTCTCCCGAATCGTACCAGGAGATGCAGATCAGGGTGCGCGAGGGGGACGAGCTGGGGCGCGACGACTTCCTGCAGAGGCTGGTGGCGATCCAGTACGAGAGAAACGACATCGACTTCCACCGCGGGAGCTTCCGGGTGAGGGGCGACACCGTCGAGGTCTTTCCGGCCCACGACGACGAGCGGGCGATCAGGGTGGAGTTCTTCGGCGACACCATCGACGCCGTCTCGGAAATCGACCCGCTGAGAGGGGTCCAGCTTCAGAAGCTTTCCCGCTTCGCCATCTACCCCGCCTCCCACTACGTGGCCAGCCGGGCCACCCAGGAGCGTGCGGTCGAGCAAATCCGGCTCGAGCTGGAGGAGAGGCTCCGCTACTTCCAGGGGCAGAACATGCTCCTTGAGGCCCAGCGGATCGAGCAGCGCACCTACTTCGACATCGAGATGATCGAGCAGATGGGCTTTTGCCAGGGGATCGAGAACTATTCCAGGCACTTCGACGGCCGCGCTCCAGGTGAGCCCCCCTATACCCTGATCGACTACTTCCCGCCCGATTTCATGATGGTGATCGACGAGTCGCACATCACCGTCCCGCAGGTCGGCGGGATGTACCGCGGCGACCGCAGCCGCAAGGAGACCCTGGTCAACTACGGCTTCCGGCTCCCCTCGGCCCTGGACAACCGGCCGCTGACCTTCAACGAGTTCCAGCACAAGCTGAACCAGGTCGTCTACGTCTCCGCGACCCCCGCCGACTATGAACTCAAAGCCTCGGGGGGCGTGGTGGTGGAGCAGGTGATCCGCCCCACCGGCCTGATCGATCCGGCCATCGAGGTCCGTCCGGCGGCGGGACAGGTCGACGACCTCCTGCACGAGGCGCGGGAGACCGCGGCCAGGGGGGAGCGGGTGCTGGTGACCACCCTGACCAAGCGCATGGCCGAGGAACTGACCGACTACTATCGCGAGCTCGGCATCCGGGTGAGATACCTGCACTCCGACATCGACACGTTTCAGCGCATGCAGATCCTGAGGGAGCTGCGCCTGGGAGAGTTCGACCTCCTGGTCGGCATCAACCTGCTCCGCGAGGGGCTCGATCTCCCGGAGGTCTCGTTGGTGGCCATCCTCGATGCCGACAAGGAAGGGTTCCTCCGTTCCACCCGTTCCCTGATCCAGACCTGCGGCAGGGCGGCCCGCAACGTCGCCGGCAGGGTCATCATGTACGCGGACAAGATCACCGGCTCGATGCAGGACGCCATCGACGAGACGCTGCGCAGGAGGGAGTTGCAGACCGCCTACAACGTTGAGAACGGCATCACCCCGGAAACGGTGCGGCGGGTGATCGGTAATACCCTGCAGGCGCCCGAGGAGCGGGACTGGGTGACGGTACCGGTGGAGGAAGAAGAGCTGCTGAAGGTGAAGGACATTCCGAAGATGGTGAAGAGGCTGAGGAAGGAGATGCTGGCTGCGGCCAAGGACCAGGACTTCGAACGGGCGGCCGAGCTGAGGGACCGGATAAAGCGGCTGGAAACTGCGGAGCTGGCGGCGAGGTAAGTTCTTTCGCCGCCAGCCGATTGTGTCTCTTCGCGGCGGATGGCACCTTCCCCCACCCCCCGCCCCCCTCCCTCAAGGGGAGGGGGAGATTCAAGCGTCCCCCCCTTGAAAAAGGGGGGACAGGGGGGATTTAGGTCAGCCGCCATCTGCACCGAACATCAGTCCGAAATCCAAATCCCACTTTTCCGAAGGGGGACTTCACGCCATGCCGGGTATGCCGTCTTCTGAGCACCCTTCGCCGCTGTTGCGCCGGAGCGGTTCCAGAAAAGGATACCTTTCCTCCGGCTTCAAGGGCGGGCGCCCGAGGGCGGGCTATACTTCCTACACTCTTTGCGCCGGCTGGGCAAGTGTTTCGGGATGAAAATATCCTAATAATTCTTTCGTGTCGGGAAGGGTACTGGCACAGGCGCGGACAGTGAAGGATAAAACTGAATTGACCGGACTGTGGGAATCAGCTATTCTGAGCGAATTTCAGCATAAAGGGGCTTTCTATGCCGCGTCCCACCTGGGATGAGTATTTCA
>NZ_JBXKJL010000071.1:0-4213 GCF_056994735.1 Geomonas sp. | reverse complement strand
ACTGGCAGGGGGTGAAACTTTCACTCTCCACGGCGAGACCCGAAGTCGGCGGGGCTCCGCCGGAACTCCCGCCCTGGCACATCTCATTCTACGAGCCTCCCCGCCCGATCCTGTACCGGGCACAGGGCGCCGCGGCAAAGGCCCCTGCTCCGGTTCCCATGTCGGAAGAGCTTATGGCGCCACAGGCGGGCGCAGCAGCCCCTATGGAGAAAGCTGCGCCGGTTACCGCCCAGGTTGAGGAGGGACAGACCTCCGTCCTCTTCAACATCCGGCAGCCGGTCGATGTCCCCGCAGACGGCACGCGATCGGGGAGCGTGATTGCCATCGAGAGAGTTCCGGTCACGGCGGAATACGTCACGGTGCCGAAGCTTTCGCCGCGGGTTTATCTCAAGTCCGAAGTCACCAACAACACCCCTTATCCCCTGCTGGCTGGAGAGGCCAACGTCTTCAACGACGCCGTCTTTACCGGAAAAAGCTATTTGAAGACGGTGGCTTCCGGGGAAAAGTTCGACCTTTACTTCGGGGCGGACGATCAGCTCAAGGTAAAGCGGGATGTGGCGAGGGTGCGCAAGAAGGCAGGGCTTCTCGGCAGCAACAGCGTGAGCTACCGCTGCACCGTGGAGCTTCAGAACTTCAAGAAACGAGCAGTGACGGTTTCCGTGTTGGACCAGCTTCCCTTGGCGGGGAACGCGGAGATAAAGGTGAACCTGGAGGATGCCTCCCAGAAGCCTGACGAGACCCGGGCCGATGGAACGATCGTCTGGAAAGTAGCACTAGCCGCCGGTGAAAAGAAGAAGCTGACCTACGACATCATCGTTGAGTATCCGAAGGGACGTGATCTGACCGGGATTCAGTGACAGTGGCCTGACGAGTCAGGTGCCTCACGCCCCCCCCCCTGTCAAGGGAAGACAGGGGGAGATTTGCTTTCTGAAGAATGTGCCGCAAGCACTCCAACAGCTCCTTTCTGCTTGCGTGCTTCGACAAGCTCAGCACGAACGGAAACAAACTGCGTCGTCCGAGGAACCACCATCAGGTGCCTCACGTCCCCCCCTTGTCAAAGGGGGGACAGGGGGGATTCGCCCTTCCCTCTTTCAAACGAAAGAAGCTCCCGGAAAGGGAGCTTCTTTTATTACATCGCTGACAATTGCAGCCGCGTTAAGCGCCGATCCTGTATCGCTCGAGACGATCCCTCAGGGTGTTACGGCTGATTCCCAGAAGCTTCGCGGCGAAGACCTGATTATTGTTGCTCTTTTCCATCGCCATATGGATGAGGGCTTTCTCCAGTCCCATGTTGACGCTTTCGTAGATCGCCCCTTTGTTCTTCTGGCAGATCCCGTCGAAGACCGGCTCAAGCATGCTCCAGAACACCTCGTAATAATCGTCTCCGGCGGCATCAAGGTCGACCTCCTTGAAAGCAGGGGTCTTCGTTTTGATGAAGGACTCGAAATCGCCGGGAACGAGGATGTCGCCACGGCAAAAGACGGTGGCGGAGTTGATGACGTTCTTCAACTCCCTGATGTTCCCCTCGAAGTTGCTCGAGGTCAGCAGCGACATGGTCTCGGCTGCCACTCCTTTGATGTTCTTCCCGTACTTCCTGGAGAACTTCTTGACGAAGAGATCGACCAGGAGCGGGATGTCCTCGGACCGGTCGCGTAGCGGCGGCAGGAAGAAGTTGACCACGCGCAGACGATAGAAGAGGTCCATGCGGAAGGTCTTGTCCTTCACGCAGGCCAGCAGGCTCTTGTTCGTTGCCGCGACCACCCTGACGTCGACCTTGATGGTCTCGTTCCCGCCTACCCGCTCGAATTCCTGGTTCTCGAGCACGCGCAGCAGTTTACCCTGGTTCGCCATGCTCATCTCGCCGATCTCGTCGAGGAAGATGGTTCCGCCGTTGCACTGCTCGAACTTCCCAATCCGCCTGGAATGGGCGTCGGTGAAGGCACCCTTCTCATGCCCGAAAAGTTCGGACTCGAGCAGGGCCTCTGGAATGGCGGCGCAGTTGACCGCCAGGAACGGGCGGTTCTTCCTCTTCGAGTTGTTGTAAATCGCGCGAGCCAGCAGCTCCTTCCCGGTTCCCGATTCCCCCTGGATAAGGACGGTCGCATCGCTGTCCGCGACGGTGCCGACCATCTTCCAGATCTCGATCATCTCCGGCGAAGAGCCGATCATCAGGTCGTCGGTCAGATCCTCCTCGACCTGCGGGCGCTCCCTGGTATAGCGGACCTTTCTGCTCAGGAGGTTGCAGTCGATCGCCTTCCTGACCGTGGCCTTGAGCTTCTTCATGTCGAAGGGCTTGGTCACGTAATCGAAGGCGCCGTACTTCATGGCCTCGATGGCGTTCTGGGTGGTCTTGTAGCCGGTGGCCATGATCACGGCGAGGCCGGGATCGATCTTCTTGGCCTCCTTGAGGACCTCGAGCCCGGACTTTTGCGGCAGACTGATGTCCATGATTGCCACGTTCGGACGGTCTGCCACCACACGTCTCAGGGCGGACTCGCTGTCGCTTTCCAGGAGAAGCTCGTACTCCTCCCCCGCGAAGATAGTCTTCAGCATGAGCAGTATGTCGTGATCGTCATCCAAAATGAGCAGTTTTGCGGTCATCGGTCTTCCCCTTAATGGGATTTTGTGAATCGGTGGCAGGCGGAGCCGGGACGAAACAGCCCTTGTATGGCGCGGCTTCGGCACCCGATTACCTGTCGGGATGGCGTCTTATTGATGCTCTCTACATTTTAACAAATTAAAAGAGCAACATCGGGTCCTGATAGCAAAAGAACCGCTTCGAAAAGCGGTTCTTTTGTTTCCTGCCTATGATGTGCGGCGTTAGTAGTCATCCTCGAACTCATCGGAGCCGAATTCTTCTTCATCGACCTCATCCGCCTCGTCGTCGTCCATTTCCTCTGCCACGTAGGAGCGCTCGTCCTCTTCCTTGATGGCTTCGAAACGCTCCAGGATACGCGCCTCGGTACAGAACCGACCTTCCTTGTGGCGGCAGTCGTCGAGTTCGCACAGATCGAAGAGCTGGATCTCGCTGCAAAGACGTTTGACCGGCTGTTCTTGTGTTTCCATTCCTTTACCTCTGAATAATTGCTGTTTTCTTCCTTTCGACATTTCATGGCGGCAACTTTAGCAAAAACTGCGTCACTACCAGAGGAAAGCGTCTAGCTTACAACATCACTTGCCGTTGACAAAGGCCACAGCCTGCTTCACATCCTCGCTGCAGCCGATGTAGACCGGTGCCCTCTGATCAAGAGATTCCGGCTTGATGTCGAGAATCGGGATGGTACCGTTGCTTGCCGCTCCACCTGCGTGCTCGACAATGAAAGCCATGGGGTTGAGTTCGAACAGGACGCGCAGTTTCCCGTTCGGGGTGCCGTTCAGGGCGGGGTACATGAAGAGCCCCTTCCCCTTCATCAGCACCTGGTTGATGTCGGGAACGAAACCGCCGGAGTAGCGGAGTTTGCAGCCCTTCGCTTCGAGGTGGCGGATGAAGCGCTCGTTGCCCTCGGTGTACTTGTTCCTGAGGCCGCCCGGAGCGTAGATGTCACCTTCCGGCTTCATCCTGATGTTCTCGCGGGTGAGGGTGAATTCCATCAGGTTGTTCATGGTGAATTCATGAACGCCATCGCCGACCGTGTAGACCAGGGAAACCCTCGGTCCGTAGAGGATGTACATGGCGGCAACCTGGTTGCGACCCGGCTGGAGCAGATCGGAGCCGGCGAAAATGGAGACGATGGTGCCCACGGCGAGGTTCACGTCCACGAGCGACGAACCGTCAAGGGGATCATAGGCGACCGAGTAGAGACCGTCGGCGTTTGCCTGGCACTGGTAAATCTCGTCCATCTCCTCGGATGCGATGTTGCAGACCACGCCCGAGTGGATCAGCCTCTTGCGCATGATCCTGTCGGAGAGGACGTCGAGGGCCAGTTGCTCCTCACCGTAAAGGTTGGAGGTACCGGCAACACCCAGGTCGCCCGTCCGGACCGCGTTGATCACGTACTTGCTGGCCTCGGCGATCTCACACATGAGATGGATGAGGTTATCGCTGATATCCTGACCACGCAAGTGGCGACGCAGATCGATCTGGAATTTGGACGTTCCGGCTTGTTTAGGCATAGATCCTCCAACATTAAATTAAAATTATTTTACAACGATGTAGATTAAGGCAAATCCCTTTATAAATCAAGGAAAAAAAGCGGAACTTCTGGAGGCAGGA
>NZ_JBXKJL010000070.1:0-6659 GCF_056994735.1 Geomonas sp. | reverse complement strand
CGCTCCACTTCCCACTCACTTAGCCCCAGGGCGGCGGCGATAATGGCCGATGTCTTCATCACCCGCTCCGAATGCCCCTTCGTCCAGGGTGACTTGGCGTCGATGGCATTGACCAGGCTGGCCACGGTGTTGACGAACATGCTGCGGGCTCCGTCGCAGACCCTGATTCCGTCCTCTCCTATAACGCCGCGTCCGGCAGCCACGCAGATCCCCATCGAGATGGAATGGACCACCAGCGCGGCATGCGTGACCGTCCAGTCCAGCAGCGCCCTTTCCCTGATGGTGAACGGGGCCGCGCGCAGAGCAAAGGCAAAGCCGACCACCTGTCCCCTGACCTCCATGGGGAGGGCGAGGACGGCACAGTGCGGGAAGAGTTCGACCACCGCGGCAGGGAGGAGTCCCGGCGGGATCAAACGGGTCAGAAGGAGCCCCCGTCGCCGCTCGATGATCTTCTTCAGCAGGGGAAGCGCCTGCAGGGGGAGCGGATGATCCAGGAAGACGGGAACGGCGCCGGCCGTAAGCCCGCTGCACCCGACCGGTGTGAAGCGGCCGCCATGCTCCTCCAGCACGTAGGTCAGTGCCAGGCGGCAGTGGAATACCCGCTTCATTAGCCGTGCGAGCTTCAGCATGACCTCCATCACGCTGTTGGCGCGAGCCAGCTCGTCTTCTCCCTCAAACATGGTGCGGTACGCGTCATCCATCCTTCTTCACCCCCTCCAAAATTAAAACATAAATAGGCCATATTTGTTGCAAACAAGAACATTTTTCATTATTATGGCCGGCTATACGTCGGGCCGGCAAAGATGGTCAAGGTTACGCTGCCGCCGCCGACGAGGAGGAAATTGCATGGGTTTACTAGATGGAAAAAAGGCCCTCATCTTTGGAGTGGCCAATGACAAAAGCATCGCCTGGGCTGTCGCCGAGGCGTACCGCCGCGAGGGAGCCGAGGTGGCTCTCGCCTACGCCGGCGAGGCCGTGGCCAAACGGGTCATCCCGCTTGGCGAGAGCATCGGCGTCAGCCTCACCCTTCCCTGCGACGTGAGAAGCGATGAAGATCTGGCCAAGCTCTTCGACCAGGTCGGGCAGGCCTGGGGCGGGCTGGATATCCTCGTTCACTCGGTAGCATTCGCCAACAAGGAGGAGCTCAAAGGTTCCTTCCTCAATACCACCCGCGAGGGCTTCGCCACGGCGCTCGAGATCAGCGCCTACTCGCTGATCGCCATGGCCAAGGGGGCCGCACCGCTGATGGCGGGACGAAACGGCAGCATCATCGCCATGACCTACTATGGCGCGCAGAAGGTTTTCCCCAACTACAACGTGATGGGTGTGGCCAAAGCGGCGCTCGAGGCTTCCGTCCGTTATCTCGCCGAGGCCGTGGGCCCGGAGGGAACCAGGGTCAACGCCATCTCAGCCGGTCCGCTGAGAACCCTGGCCTCGGCAGGTGTAGGCGGCTTCAACCAGATCGCCGGGCACGTCGCCGGGAAGGCGCCCCTCAGGCGTAACATCAACCAGGAAGAAGTGGCCAACGCAGCCCTCTATCTCGGAAGCCCCCTCTCCGGCGGTGTCACCGGCGAAGTCCATTTCGTCGACAGCGGCTACAATATCATCGGTTTGTAGTAATCTTTAAGGCGTTGAGGATCGGCACTCCCCCGGCCTGCGGGGGGGCAGCGTTAGAGACTCGCGGCATGGATGCCGTTCTACAGAAACATCGACCACCTCCTGGAGGACCGCCATCAAACAGCCACAGGGTAATCTGACAGGTCTCAAGCCAAGCCAGGTGAAGAGACTGGAGAGGCTTTTCCGCCGCCGGGTCAGCCCCGGCGAGGTGATCTCGCTGGAACTCGCCAGGGAACTGGCGGAGATCTCCCTGGAGATACGGCGCCAGCTCGGCGTCCTGCTAAGCCGGATCGGTGAAGTCGCCTACGTCGTGGTCGGCGACGAGCGGGCTCTGCTGATTCCCGCCCTGGAAGATTACCCGCTGGGAAGAAGGCTCCTGCGTGGCGTGCGTCTCGTGCACACCCACCTGAAGGCCGAAGCCCTCTCCGACGACGACCTGACAGACCTTTCGCTTCTGCGCCTGGACATGATCGCGGCGCTGCAACTCACCCAGAATCCCGACCGATTCTCGATCCAGACCGCCTCGCTGGTCCCGCCCAAGGAGAACACCCCTCCCTACCAGGTCGAGGCCTCCGTCCCCTTCGCCAACTACGATCTCGACTTCCGCGCCTTCATCGAAACCCTGGAATACTCATTGGAGCGGGGTCTGAAGGAAGGGAAGGAAGTCGCGAGCGGCCAGGAACGGGCCATCCTGATCTCGGTAACCCAGTCCCCCCTCGAGGAGGCGCTGGACTCGATGGAGGAGCTGAAAGAGCTGGCGAGGACCGCCGGCGTCGGGGTGCTGGACACCGTGATCCAGCGCCCGAAGGAGTTCAACCCGCGCTACCTGATGGGTGAGGGGAAGATCCGCGAGGTGCTGATCAAGGCGCTGCAGCTGGCGGCGACCATGCTGGTCTTCGACCAGGAGCTCTCCCCCGCCCAGGTCCGCTCGATCTCGGAGCTCTCCGAGCTGAAGGTCATCGACCGCAGCCAGCTGATCCTCGACATCTTCGCCCGCCGGGCCACCACGCAGGACGGCAAGGTCCAGGTGGAGCTGGCCCAGCTCAAGTACCTCCTCCCCAGGCTGATCGGGCGCGGCGTGCAGATGTCCCGCCTCATGGGGGGGATCGGCGGGCGCGGGCCTGGCGAGACCAAGCTGGAGACCGACCGCCGGCGCATCAGGGACCGGATCGCCCACCTGGAGCGCGAGCTGAAGGAACTCTCCAGCGGCCGCTATCAGCGCCGCCAGAAGAGGATCAAGGCAGGCATCCCCATCATCTCCATCGTGGGCTACACCAACGCCGGGAAGTCGACCCTGCTGAACACCCTGACCAAGAGCGAGGTCTTCACCGAGAACCTCCTCTTCGCCACCCTGGACACCTCGTCCAGGCGGCTGCGCTTTCCCATGGACCGCGAGGTGATCATCACCGACACCGTCGGCTTCATAAGGAGTCTCCCAAAGTCCCTCATGGGCGCCTTCAAGGCTACCCTGGAGGAGTTGAAGGACGCCGACCTGCTGATCCACCTGGTCGATTGCGCCAACCCCCGATTTGAGGAGCACATCACCGAGGTAGACGCCATCCTGGGCGAACTGGGGCTGGCCGACAAGCACAAGCTCCTGGTCTTCAACAAGGCGGACATCCTCCCGCAGCTCAAGAAGAGCGACCCGCTGGCCTTCATGAAGGTCCGCCAGCTGACGCGGAAGTTTAACGCCATAACTCTCAGCGCCTCGGACAGGAAGAGCCTGGAACCTCTCATGAAGGAACTGCAGCAGCGCTTCTGGCACGACGTCCCCGACTATCGCGGTATATCGCCGAGTGATGCAGATTTCGAATAAACAGGCGGTAGCCGTACGTGATTATCAACCACCACAGTGACATCATCTACACCCTCGACCTCCTTGGCACCGTGGCCTTCGCCGCGTCAGGGGCCCTGGCCGGCGTGCGCCGCAGGATGGATCTCCTCGGCGTGGTCGTCCTCGGCATCGTGACGGCAACAGGCGGCGGGGTCATGCGGGACGTCCTCCTTAACGACACACCTCCCTTCTGCTTCAAGAACGAGCTCTACCTCTACCTCGCGGTGGCGGCCTCCATCGTCGTTTTCCTCACTCCCCGCAGTTTCGAGAGGATGAACCGGGCCATGCTGATCCTGGACGCGCTGGGTCTCGGCACCTTCCTGGTCATCGGCACCTCCAAGGCCCTGAACTTCCATCTCGGTTTCATGGGAGCCGTCATCATGGGAGTCATGACCGCCACCTGCGGTGGGTTGGTCCGGGATCTCCTCAGCAACGAGATACCGCTCATCCTGCAGCGGGAGATCTACGCCTCGGCCTGCGTGGTCGGGGGTGCGCTCCTGTACTCCCTGCACCAGGCCGGCGTCCCTTCCGCCATCAACCTCACCGTTTCGGCCGTGGCCGTGATCACAATAAGGTGCGCGGCGCTGGTGAAGGGTTGGCAGCTTCCACGCGGCCAGGCACTCTAAGTCCCTGCCGTTTAGTTTCACCCGGCACTGCAAGCCCGCCGCGCCCTTCGATCTCTCCCTTTCAGGGCGATCCCCTTTCACGAAGGTCTCCTTCTATACCTCTCCATAAACGGCTCCCTTACATCCCCCCCCTTTTGCGAACGGGGGAACGTTTCTGCCCGTGGAAGCGCCCTCCCGGGCGCGAACAGCCGCGGGTTCGCGCCCGGAGGGCGCTCCTACAATGTTGCAGGTTCGCTCCGGTCAAGGGAGGGGGAGTTTCCCGCCGAGCTTCACTTAATGACAATCCCCGTTCGCTTATGAGGCCCCCCCCTTGCGGGAGGGAGGCAGGGGCAGGGGTGGGGGGAACTTTTCTGCCCGTGGGAGCGCCTTCCGGGCGCGAACAGCCGCGGGTTCGCGCCCGGAGGGCGCTCCTACAATGTTGCAGGTTCGCTCCGGTCAAGGGAGAGGGAGTTCAAGACGGTTCTCCTCCACGAGGGGGAGATCAAGTACCAGTTTTTCGTTTTCCTCTGTGTTACCCTGTGCCGCTCTGTGGTAAAGCTTTGATTGCCCCTGGCGAAGGGGAGCCCTGACCACTGAAGAGGAGGAATCCGATGCCGAAGAGAAGCGCGGGGCTGGTGCTGTTCCGCCAGCACGATCACGTACTGCAGGTCTTCCTGGTGCATCCCGGCGGCCCCTTCTGGGCCAAGAAGGATCTCGGCGCCTGGTCGATTCCGAAGGGGGAGTACTCGGATGAGGAGGAGCCCCTCGCAGTGGCAAAGCGGGAGTTCGCCGAAGAGACGGGATACGAGGCGACGGGGGAGTTCAGGGAGCTGACCGCGATCCGGCAGCCGGGCGGGAAGTCGGTGCGGGCCTGGGCGGTTGAAGGCGACTGCGACGCCGAGACCATAACCAGCAACACCTTCACCACGGAATGGCCGCCCAGATCGGGGCGCCAGGCGGAATTCCCGGAGGTCGACCGGGCGGGGTGGTTCGACGTGGAGCAGGCCAGGGAGAAGATCCTGAAGGGCCAGGTGGGATTGATCGACCAGCTCTGCGAGCTGGCAGGATACCAGAGGTAGGGCGATTCCGGCGGCGACGTCGGGGCCGCAAGCGGTGACCGGTTCGCGCCCGGAAGGGCGCTCCCACGGGCGGCCGGGACGCGGTCGCGGTTGCTAGCCCAGGGCCACCAGCAGGATCTGCACGCAGATGATCTTGAAGATCGTCGCCGCGGGATAGACCGAGGCGAAGCCGATGTTGGGAAGGTCGTTCTTGGTCTGGTCCAGGGCATAGCCCAGCACCGCCGTCTGGGTCTGCAGCCCGGCTATGATCCCCATCAGCAGCGTCATCGGGATCTTCAGCACGCGGTACCCTATCCAGAGCGCCAGCAGGGATGCGATGCAGGTGAGCGCGATGCCGACACCGAAGATGACGAAGCCGCCTCCCTGGGTGAAGGTGGAGAGAAAGCTGTATCCCGCGCGGGTGCCGACGCCTGCCAGGAACAGCACCATCCCGATCTGGCGCAGGGTCATGTTGGCGCTGTAGGGAAGGCTCCAGAACATCCTGCCGGTATGGCCGATGGTGCCCAGGATGATCCCCATCACCAGGGGGCCTCCGGCAAAGCCGAACTTGAAGACGATCCCGCCAGGGAGCGGGATGGGAATGATCCCCAGCAACAGGCCGAGCGCGAGCCCCAAGCCGAAGGTGAGTACGTCCACCTCGCTCACCTTCCGATACGAATCCCCGAACAGCTTGGTGATGGCCTTCATGTTGTCGTGATGGGTCAGCACCCTGACCCGGTCCCCCAGTTCAAGCACCAGGTCGCCGTTGGCCAGGAACTCGTCGTCTCCCCGCCTGACCCGGGTAATGACCGCGCCGTACTTCTTGCGCAGGTTCAGCTCGCGCAGCGGCCGCCCGGCAACCTCCTGGCTGGAGACGAAGATCCTCCTGAAATCGAACTCGCTTCGGTCGAGATCGATCGACTCCTCGCTCTTTTCTCCCAGGTAAGATGCAGCCAGCTCGACATCCTCCGCCGGCCCCACCACCGTGACCAGGTCCCCGGCACGCAATTCCTCCTCCGGGCTGGCCAGCTGGTACCGATCATCCCGCTTGACCCTCCCGAAAATGACATCCCATCCCTGCTCACGGCGCAATTCGTCGAGCGGCTTCGAACAGCAGGCCGGGAACCTGGTGACGCGGACGGTCAGGTTCCTGAGCGGCTCGGTCGCGGCTCCCATCGACTTCAACTCCTTGGCCTCGTCGGCAAAATTGATGCGCCAGATCCGCTGCGAGAGGCTTATGGCCACGACGGTGCCGATCACCCCCATGGGGTAGCAGATGGAATAGCCGACCACCGGTTCCGCCAGGATATGCTCGAGGGCGCTGCCGGGCGAGTAATTGTGCTTGAGGGTATCGAGGATGGCGGCCAGTGCCGGGGTGCTGGTAAGGCTGCCCGAATACAGGCCGGCGGTGATGGTCCCCTTGAGGTGGAGTACTTTCCCTATGACTCCGGCAAGGGCGGCGCACAGGGCGAGTATCCCCAAAACGAGGAGGTTGTATTTAAGCCCCTGCCGCTTCAACGAGGCAATGAAGACCGGACCGCCGCT
>NZ_JBXKJL010000069.1:0-25078 GCF_056994735.1 Geomonas sp. | reverse complement strand
GAGGGTTGTAGTTGTGATTTCCATCCTTGTGATGAACGGTCAGCAGGTACAGGTTTGACAGCTCGAACTCCCTGCCGCACTTGGCGCAGATCCAGCCGTGCAGTTTGAGCGAGCGCTCGCGGTAGTTTTCCGGCCGCGTCTGCTCGCCCTTCATCTTCCGCACTATCTCGTCGATCTCTTCCGCGCTCTTTGGAAGGACCGTCTTCGGGCCGCGGGGGCGAAATGAGGGGGACATCGGTGACCTCCTTTACCTTTTCAATATTAGCACAGCGGGATAAACGTCCTCGCCTTACTTCAGCGCCATATACCTCATCACCGCCTCTACCGCAAGGGAGTGTTTCCTCATTTGCTCACTTGGGAGATACTCCGAGACCAAGTCCCAAGTGCTGTTCCTTGTCGGCATAGTGCTCATTTTGTTTCCTGATTAGTACCAATCTTCCGCCAGCTTCTAAAACTGTCATTCCCGAAGCGATTCTGATCGGGAATCCAGCTCCTAAACGACGTGATATCTGGATCCCCGATAAGGGCATTCGGGGATGACAATCTCATAGCGGAAGATTAGCGCTAATTAGTTTTTGTTTTGTCTCCATCTTGGGCTTCAGTAAGTTCAGCCTTACGTTTCTCTCTCATCAGGTGCCCCGGTAAAGGAGAGAGTTACAACCTTCCGGTCTAGAACCAGTAGTAGTGACAACTCTTCCAGTAGCAGCGGCTTGGGGGGAGGGCGAGATGCAGTAGTTACAGCGGGAGCGATGGTATCCAAGAAGTACCGCCATGTCAACCGTGTTGCCAACCAATGAACCTGCTGCCCCGCTGCAGTCCAACTTCACGAAAATCCAAGTGAATTCCGGGCCGACGCGTGAAGTTGAAACGCCATTGTGCGTTGACAACGGTTGTCTATGATGGTACTTTCCGTCAACATTCATCCCTCTAACCCTAAGTGGCTCGGAAAGGTTCATCTCGTGCATTTTTATAAGGTTTTCCGCGCATCATTGCTGAGAGTAGTGGCTGTCTCGCTCCTTGTTTCCGCTCTTCTCCCAGCCCCCGCATTCTCTCTAGATTCTGAAGACTCACAGATCTTCATCTCCGGGTTCAATGCCTATCAGAAGAAGGACTATCAGTCGGCCATTCATAACATGTCCAGCCTGCTGAAGAAGTATCCTGACACCTCACTGAAGGACATGGCCCTCTTCTGGCTGGCCAGGGCGAACTACAAGGCGGGGAACGAGCAGGACGCCGGCAAGTACATGGCCCAGTTCCTGCGCGATTACCCCGATAGCCCACTGAAGGGAACGGTAGAGGAGCCTCTTGTCGCACTGGCTGAGAAGTATCGGAAAGGGGAGACGGGCGATGCTTCACTGAAACATGCCAAAGCGCCTGCTTCAGGAGAGCCCGTTGCCACTCAGGAAAGGAGAGCGGTAGCGGAGCAGGAACCTGCCGCTGCCAAAACCGCCGCTGCGCCCTCTGCTGGGGATAGGGCTGCCTCCGACGCTCCCCGTGAAAGAGCTGTCCAGCAGGAGAGGCAGGAGCTCCGCGAAGAGGCGATCGCCGCGTACAAGACGGTGATCGATAAATTCCCCGGGACTGTTGCCGCTTCCAGCGCCTCTGCCAAGTTGCACCAGCTGGGAATCGAATATCCCGCCCAGGCCAAAGCAGCCGGGCCGGCCGCGCAGGGGGAAGTCTCGCAGGTCTTTACCCTCGAGGTCACCCAGTTCGCCGATCTTCAGGTCAATGTCGGACCTGCGCCGGAAACCGAGGAGGTCGGGCAGCGCTTCTCCATTCCCATCGACATCACCAACACCGGCAATGGCAGCGACAGCTTCTCGCTGGAGTCAGGTTTCCCCCGCGAGTATGACCTCCATTTCGCCGCCGCCTCGACACCTGATATCCCGATCACCGCCACTCCGATGCTGGCAGTCGGGGAGAAGTTCCGTGCCGTTGCGGTCGGGAGCATCCCGCGCACCAACATAGACGGCCAGAAGAACAGCTACCCCGTGAAGATCGCTTCCGCCTTCGCCCGGGAAGCCTCGCTGTCCAGAGAGATGGTGCTGGCTTCCACCGCGCCGCTGCTGCGTGCCGTGGTGAAGACCGACAAGGCCAAGCTCCTGCCGGGAGAGAAGGTCGCCTACCGGATCTCGTTGCTGAACATCGGGACCGCTCCCGCCCGCGCCGTCACCATCCGGGTCAGCTACCCTCCGCAGTACGAGCCTGCCGAGTCCCTACCTTCCGGGTTCAAGCAGGAAAGCAAGGGGGCTCTGGTGCTGGACAGCCTGCAGCTCAACTCCGGAGAGAACCGGGACCTCAACCTCTCGTTCCAGCTCAAGGATGAGGCCCTGGCCGGACAGGAGCTCTTTGTCCGGGCAGACATCATCAACAACACCCTCGACAAGAAGGAATCGGTCGTCTCAGCCACCAGCGTGGTGCAGAGGGTAAGCGGGGTCGCCGCCCGGACTACCGCCGACAAGATCGTGGTCATCCCCGGGGAGATCGTATCGGTCCCCGTCATCGTTACCAATACCGGCAACGTGCGGGAGGTCTTTGCCATCAAGGCGACTGTCCCCGCCGGCGCCACCTACACCTTCTTTGATGACCTCAACAGGGACGGCAAGAGGCAGGTGAACGAGCCCATCATCAACCATGCGGGCCCTCTTTCCCCCAAGGAAGAAGCCTACCTTGTCCTGGAAATTGCCACACCTGTCTCGGCCAAGGACGGAGCTGTAGCGCCTGCCGTCGTGTTCTTCGAGCCCGAAAATGCCGCAGACCGCTCCGCAGCGGTCAACCTCCAGCTTGCCTACTCCCGCCCAGTTATCGACCTCACCATGTCGGCCAAAGGTGGAAGGCTCAGACCCGGCGAAGTCTCCTCCCTCGACTTGAACTTCCTCAACCGCGGCTCGAACCTGGCCAAGGATGTTACCGTGCAGAGCGTGCTGCCGCCGCAGCTCGAACTGGTCGCGGCGGATCCATCCTTCGCCAAGGCTGAAAACGGCATCTTCATCTGGCGCTTCGATCAGGTTGGGGCGGGGGAGAAGAGGAACATCAAGGTGACGTATCGCGTGAAACCGGGGATCGCGGTGGGAACCAACATGCAGCTGAAGAACCTGTTAAGCTATCAGGATCTACTGGGGAACAGGTATTGAGACATGAAAGGTTTGGGGCTCTTCACTTCCGCTCTCCTGCTGCGACTGTTCGGCAGGCCCGTCAAACCAGCAGGCCCACGTCAGGGGCGATAGAAGGCCGCGGCGTTGTGGTAAAGGGCCTTTCTCCCCATCTCCTCGCCCAACGCGTCCAGCACCAGCAGCAGGTCCTCGTCCCGGTAGGGGCGCGGCGCGCGGGTTGACGGCAGGTCGGTCCCGAACATCAGCGCATCCGGATTGGCTGCAGAGATCTCCTTCAGGGCTGTCTTCACGTCGAAGTCGACCCGCCCGAATCCCGTGGCCTTCACCCGGACCCCCTTCTCGACCAGGGCCAGCAAGGCCGGCAACCCCTCCTTAGAAAGCCCCAGATGATCGATGCTCACGGCGGGAAGAGCCGCCAGGATCCCTTTGAGGTCGGCGAGGTCCCGGGAGTCGATGTAAAGCTCGACATGCCAGCGGGCGAGGTTATGGATCCTGCGGGCCATCTGCTCCAGGTGCTCTACCGTCTCGGAGCCTCCGCGCTTGATGTTGAACCTCACCGCGCGCACCCCCAGCCTGTCAAGCTTCAGCACCTCCTCGTCGCTGACGGTTGCCGGCAGCTGGGTGACACCGACGAAGCCGCTCCCCAGTCTGGCGAGGGCGTCGACCAGGTAGGACTGGTCCATGGCCTGGAACGATCCCGATACGATGGCGCCCCCCTTCAACGCCATGCAGGCGGTCCTCTTCAGGTAGTCGTCGCAGGTGAAATCGTCGGGCATGAACCCCTGGTTCGGGACCAGCGGGAAACGGCTGTCGATGATGTGAAAGTGGCTGTCGAAGACAGGGAAGGCGGGGAGGGGGGTGCCGGTCGGTTTGTTCATAGGTCAGCTCCTTTCCAGTGTGACTGCTGCCACCTAAATCCCCCCCCCAGCACCCCTTTGGCAAGGGGGATTTGCCTCTGGCACCTAATTGGGCCCTATCTGCAGGCTGGCCTTGGCGATGAAGATCTCCCTCAGGAAATTGATCAGCCCCGTGACCAGCAACAGCATGGCGACGATGAAAAGCACGGCGACCGGAAGCGACATGTCGTAGCGGAGGTAGTCGCCGAGGAAGAGGAGGGCGATGACCGTGCAGACGAGTACGGCGGTGGCGGTGCAGAGGAAAATTGCCCGCCCGATCAGGTCCGCCCGGCGGGACAGGGTGGCCAAGGCGGCGTGCAGCTTGGGCACCATCTCGGGCCGGGCCGATTCCAGCTTCCCCTCATGGATTCGGGCACGGTCGATGACTCGTGCCAAGCGGTTGGTCATCACGCCGAGCATGGTCCCGACGGCGGTCAGCAGGAACACCGGCGCGACTGAGAGCTGGATTACGTGGGCGACAGCACCTACATTCTGGAAATCTCGTACCAAGGTCCCTCCTTTGGTTGTTCTCAGCTCTCGAAGCTTCTCTGTATCTCTTCCCTGAATTGCTCTATGTCGATCCCTTTCAGCCTGATGAGGTCGTTCATGACAGGATCGAGCATGGCATTGGCCTTGTTGATGATCTCTCTTTTGTGCCTGATCTCGTGGAGGGCCCTCTCGCGTCCCTGCTGGTTGAGAAGGAGGTCCGAGCGCTCATTGTAGAAACGGTGGATCAGGAAGTTCCTGGCCCTGAGAGCCTTTCTCAGCCCATCGACGGCGCTGTCGGTGAATCCCACCTTCTTCTTGATCTCCTCCATCAGGCGGCCGAGTGTCTGAGCTCCGAGGCTGTCCATCCATCCTTTGAACTCATCGTCCGATAGAGTACCGCCGCTGAGCTCGATCAGCAGGGTGACGATGAAGGAGATATAAAGCTCCAGCCTCTGTGAGTCCTGCACGGCCGCACCCATCTCCAGATAGATTGGATTTAGCGGTGTCGTGTCTACTCTTATGCCGTTCATCCTTTCGCCACCCCTTGCGCGCTGCCGAAGTTCGGGCAAAATATCATAAATCCGCAGGATCACAAATTTAAATCTCTTCCCGCCGTGAACTCCGGGTGATCGGGAGGGGCGGCGGGGGAGGCGAAAGGGGGCAGGCCGTCGTCAGGGAAAGGCTGCTGCTCCAATGTGCTGATTTATAGGCGGATTGTCGGTGGCGGAGGGCGTGAAGAATGTTTCACCGCATCTTTAATGATGGAGGGTGTGAGTGGCCCGATAACCGCTGTCCCCGCAATACCGCATGAACCTTGCGCTTTTTTATGTGCGAGGGCCGTAAAGTCTGCTATAATCACTCGGTTTTCATTAATATTGCCACCCCTGGATGGGGGATGCATATAGAGAAGCTTGCCGGCCTCTGTTTCGGAGGCCAAGACCAAAACGGGCTGCGAAGCGCGCTGGAGCGGATTTCCCTCTGGCGCCACGCATGCCGCAACGAAAGGAAATATAAGAATTTATGGGAAAAAAGATGCTGATCAATGCGCTGCACGCCGAAGAGGCGCGGGTAGCGATCGTTGAGGACGGACGTCTGGTGGATCTGGACGTGGAGATTGCGGGAAGTGAGCAGATCCGCGGCAACATCTATCGTGGCGTGGTGGTCCGGGTGGAACCCGGACTGCAGGCGGCCTTCGTGGACGTGGGGCTGAAAAAGCTGGGGTTCCTCCAGATGGGGGAGATCCACCCGGAGTACCACAAGTGGCGCGACGACATCCCCGAGGACCAGAGGCACCGCCGCCCGCGCATTCAGGAGGTGCTCCGCAGGGGGCAGGAACTGATCGTCCAGGTCGAGAAGGGCGAGCGCGACAACAAAGGTTCGGCACTGACCACCTACGTCTCGCTCCCGGGGCGTTACATGGTGCTGATGCCGGGGAGCGACTCCGCCGGCATCTCCCGGAAGGTGGAGAACGAGTCGGAGCGCAAGAAGCTCAAGGAAATCATCTCGGAGATGACCATCCCGCCCGGTTACGGCTACATCATCCGGACCGAAGCCATGGGGCGCACCCGCGAGGAACTCCAGAAGGACCTCGACTCCCTGATCTCCCTTTACGAGGGGGTGAGGTCGCAAGGCGCCACCATGAAGGGGTCGGGGCTCATCTACCAGGAGTCGGCCCTGATCATCAGGACCATCAGGGATTACTTCTCCTCCGACATCGACGAGGTGCTGGTCGACAGCAAGGATGTCTTCAAGGACGTCCGCGAGGCGCTGAAGGAGATCGACCCCCAGTTCGAGAAGCTGGTCAAGATGCACCAGGAGAAGCGACCGATCTTCTCCCGCTACCAGCTGGAGGAGCAGATCGACCTCATTTACGAGAAGAAGGTGCCGCTGAAATCGGGCGGCTCCATCTTCATCGAGCCGACCGAGGCGCTGGTTTCGATCGACGTCAACTCCGGGAAATCGACCGGCGAGAAAGGTGTCGAGGATACCGCCTTCAAGACCAATCTCGAGGCGGCCGAGGAGGCTGCGCGGCAGCTTAGGCTGCGCGACCTGGGCGGCCTGATCGTCATCGACTTCATCGACATGCGCGACAGAAAGCACAATGCCGAGGTCGAGAAGACGCTGAAGACGGCGCTTAAGGCGGACAAGGCGCGGGTCAACGTGGCCCGGATCTCCGAATTCGGGCTCTTGGAGATGTCCCGGCAGCGCATCCGCCAGACCCTCAACCAGGCCAGCACCCTGGAGTGCCCCCACTGCGACGGACGGGGCAAGGTCAAGTCGGTAGAGGCCATGGCCCTCTCCTTCCTGCGCAAGGTTCACGCCGCCGCGGCCAAGGGGACCATCGCCGAGGTGGTGGGGAGCCTGCCGCTGGAAGTCGCCTATTACCTCCTCAACCGCAAGAGGCAGGAGCTGTCCCGGATCGAGAGCGATTACGACATCGAAGTCACCGTCAAGGGAAAGCCCTCCTATCTTTTGAACCAGATGGAGCTGGAGCTGGTCAAGAGGGAGAAACTTCCCCAGGAGGAACTGCCGCAGGAAAGGCCGCATGTCCGGCCGCAGGCGAAGGAAGAGGCTCATCCCCAGGAGGCCGCTCCCGCAGAGGGACGCAAGAAGAGGAAAAGAGGGAAGGCCAAGCCGCCGGCCGAGGTCGAGGCCGCCGTCTCCGAGATCGCAGCCCTTCCCGAGGGCGCGGTTCATCCCGAAATTCCCGGAAAAGAGGCACCTTACGCTCTGACCGAAGGGGCGGTTTCCGGGTTGGTGCCCGCTTCCGCGGCGCTGGCCGAGGCCGAGCTTTTCCCGGAGGGTGCGGAAGGGGTTCCCATCGCACTGGTCACCGAACCGGGAGGCGCCGAGAGGGTGGTCACGGCCGAGGGAGAACCGGAGGAACAGAAGAAAAAGCGGCGCCGCAAGCGCAGACGCGGCAAGGGTCTCACTGCCGAGGCCGCCGCTCCCGGTGAGCGTCATGCCGGCGAGCCAGTAGAGATCGCCGTCGACCTTCCCGCCGCAGGTACTGGCACGGTCCCGCCGGAGGAGGCAGAGGGCGCCGAGCACGAGCCTGAAGCCCTGGCGGAGCACGCGGGCGAAGAGGTGAAGAAGAAGCGCCGGCGCAAGAGAAGGCGCGGAAAGGGACACGAAGGTGCCGCCTTGGAAGCGGCTGCCTCCGTTGCCATGGAGCAGGCCGGCGGGGTGGTGGCGCAGGAAACGGTCATGCAGGCCGAAGAGGGTGTCGAGGCTGCATCGGCTCCGCAAGCTGAGGCCGCGCCGGCAGCGGGTAAACCCCGCAGTAGCCGCCGCCGGAAAAAAGGGGCGGAGCCGGCAGGGGTGGAAGAGACTGCGGCAGAGGCCCAGGCACCGGTTTCCGCTGCAGAGGCGGCCGGAACGGAGGTCGTCCCGGCAGAGCTGGCACCGCCACAGCCGATATCGCCGCAGGGTGCGCCGGAGACGCCGGTTGCCGAGGCTCCCGCCGCAACGGAAGCTCCCAAGGCAAAACGAAGCAGAGCGCGTCGGGCTGCTAAGGAGACGGAGGCGGCGCCTGCTGCCCAAACTCCGGCTACGGAACCTGCCGCTGCCCCCGTGGCCGAACCGGCGGCGGGACCGCACTTCGAGCCTTCCCCTGTGCCGCCGACCGAACCTGTCCCGGCCGAAGGAGCCTTCGAGCAGCCTGCAGCCGGACCAGTAGCCGAAGCCGCTCCTCCTGCGGCCAAGAAGGCGCGGAAGCCTGCGAGGGCCAAGGGGGCGGCCGCCGTAGCGCCGACTGGTGGGGGTGAAGCTCAGCCCGAGGCCGCCTTCCCGGCGGAACCGATCCTCGCGCCGGTGCCGGGAGCGGGCCCGCTGGCGAGTGCCGCACCGGTCCCCGATACCGGGGCAATAGCGGGTGAGGCTGTTGCCGCTCCCGAGAAAAGGAAGGCAAGGCCGAAGGCAAAGAAGGCTGCAAAGGAAGAGGCGGGACCCGCACCGGCCACGCCGGCGGCCGACCAACCGAAGAAGCCGAGGGCGCCGCGGAAGAAGAAAGAGGAGGCGCCTGAATAAATGAAGAAAATGGCGGGCATCAAGGCGGCCGTGGTGGCAGGATCATTCGTTTCCTGCTGTGCCGGGACGGCATCTGCGGCATCCCTCGATGAACTGACACCGTTTCTCTCGGGCCAGCACTTCAACTGGGAGGAGTTTAACGACGGCAGGCGGATCCTTAAGGAAAACGGGATACTGTACTCCGGCGGGGTTGTGGTCGGCGCGGCCTTCGATTCCGGGTTCCATCTGAAGGCCAAGGGCGAGATCTTCGGCGGCGAAATGGACTATAGCGGAGAAACCCAGGAGCCCGTGGTGGTTCCCGTCTCCACTGACGTCTCCTACTTCGGCATCCGGGAGGAGCTCGACGCGGGCTACCGGGTACCAGACGGCCGGTTCCTGTTCGAGCCCTTTGCCGGGATGGGCTACCGCTGGTGGCTGAGGGACCTCCACGACTCAACCACCTCCGGCGGGAGTCCCGTCACCGGCTATACCGAGTACTGGCAGACCTTCTACGGCCGTATCGGTGCCCGCGGGCGCTACCAGGCCGACTCCGGTTTTACCGTCTTTGTCGAGGGGGGCGGCAAGTATCCCTTCTACAACGCCAACACCGTCGATCTGGGCGGTGACGACCTTACCCTACATCCCGGCAGAAGGTGGAGCGCCTTCGCCGAGGCCGGTTGTTCCTACAAGCACCTGAAGGTCACGGTCAATTACGAAGGCTTCAGGTTCGCGGAGTCGCCGCGCAAGACCGTGGGGCTGTGGCAGTATTTCCAGCCAGAGTCGAGCTCCGACATCATCGGGGCCAGCATCGGGTGGAAGTTCAGGTAGTCACGGAGTCCATATGGTTACAGACGATTTAGGTGAACAGGTACTGGTAAGGATCTTCATTGGCGAGGGCGACAAGTTCCAGCATGTTCCGATCTACGAGGCACTGGTCGAACTCTTCCGCAAGGAAGGGTTTGCCGGCGCCACCGTCTTACGGGGCATTGCCGGGTTTGGCCCGCACAGCATGTACCACACCGACCGGCTGCTGCGGCTCACGTCGGATCTGCCGGTGGTGGTCGAGGTGGTCGACGACCGGCAGCGTTTCGACGCCGTCCTCCCCAAGGTCGCCGAGATCATCGACGGCGGGATGATCACCATGGAGAAGGTCTCCGTCTGGCGCTACGCCAGGAAGCGCGACGCTTGAAAGCGACCCCCCATCTGCTACACTTCGTAATATTCATGAATTAGGCCATTTCATGAAAGGAGCAGACGATGGGCATGCTGGACAACCTGAGCCCCCTCTGGATCGAGAGCCAGTACCGGATATGGAAGGAACGCCCGCATGAGCTCTCTGACGACTGGCGCGCCTTTTTTGCCGGATTCGATCTGGCGCAGGGGGGGGAGGCTCCGGCCGGGGCCCCGCCCACGCCCGAGCAATGCCTGAAGCAGTCGGGGGTCCAGTCCCTCATCTACCGCTACCGCGACATCGGCCACCTGCTGGCCTGCACTGATCCCCTCTCCCCCTGTGCCATCGACCACCCCCTCCTCTCGCTTTCCGCCTTCGGCCTCGACCAATCCGATCTCGATAAGACATTCCACACCCGTCGTTTCATGAATCCCGATGCCACCCTGAAGGAGATCGTGCAGGTGCTGAGAAGCACCTACTGCGGCTCGATCGGCGTCGAGTTCATGCACATCCAGGACCCCGACGAGCGCCAGTGGCTGATCGACCAGATGGAGCCGACCTTGAACCGCGGGACCTTCACCCGCGACCAGCGGCTCACCATGCTGCGCAACCTCAAGGAGGCGGCCCTCTTCGAACGGGCCCTGCAGAAGAAGTTCCCCGCACAGACCCGCTTCTCGCTGGAGGGGGGAGACGTGCTTATCCCCCTGCTGGACGCGGCGGTGGCCAGGGCCGCGTCCCTCGGGGTCACCGACATCGTCCTGGGGATGCCGCACCGCGGGAGGCTGAACGTACTGGTCAACATCTTCGGTATGCCCTACGAGAGCATGTTCGCCGAGTTCGCCGACAACGCCGAGTACGGTGTGGTGGGCGAGGGGGACGTCAAATATCACAAGGGGTACTCCGCCGACGTCACCGTGGCCAGGAACTCCGTCCATCTCACCCTGACCTCCAACCCGAGCCATCTCGAGGCCATCGACCCTGTGGTGGAGGGGAAGTGCCGCGCCCGCCAGGACCGGATCGGGGAGGGGGCCGAGGAGAGGGTGTTGCCGCTGCTGATCCACGGCGATGCGGCCTTCGCCGGGCAGGGGGTGGTGGCGGAGACGCTCAACCTCTCCCAGCTGGAAGGTTACCGCACCGGCGGCACCCTCCACGTCGTGGTCAACAACCAGATCGGCTTCACCACGCTCCCAAAGGACGCGAGATCCAGTCAGTACGCAACAGATGTGGCGAAGATGGTGCGGGCTCCCGTTTTCCACGTCTACGGCGACGACCCCGAGGCCGTGGTGCACGTCACCGAGCTCGCCCTCGCCTACCGCCAGCGCTACCACCGCGACGTGGTGGTTGAGGTCATCTGCTACCGCAGGTACGGGCACAACGAGGGGGACGAGCCCTACTTCACCCAGCCGCTCATGTATCAGCAGATCAAGCTCCGTCCCCAACTGCACGCCCTTTACGAGATGGAGCTCCTCTCGGACGGTTTCGAGGAGGAGGAGCTGAAGGCGATCGAGCGCGAGGTCTCGGAAAATATCCGGCAGGGGGGGGAGCGCGGCGCCGGGCCCACCGAGTCGGCCTTCCTGGCACGCTGGAGCGGGATGAAGCCGGGTGTCCCGAGGGAGCCGGTGCAGACGGCGGTGCCGGTACAGACACTGCTCGAGGTCTCGGAGCGGCTCTCGGCCATGCCGGAAGGCTTCAACATCCATCCCAAGGTGGCGGCCCTCATCCAGAAGCGCCGCGAGGCTGTAGTGAAAGGTGGGGTGCTCGACTGGGGCAATGTCGAGAGCCTGGCCTTCGCGACACTCCTCGACCAGGGCATCTCCGTCCGGCTCTCCGGCCAGGACGTCCGCCGCGGCACCTTCAGCCATCGCCACGGCGCCCTCTTCGATCAGCACACCGGAGCCACCCACTACCCGCTCAACAACGTCGCCCCCGGACGGGCGCTCTTCCGCGCCTACGACAGCATGCTGGCCGAGTTCTCGGTGCTCGGTTTCGACTACGGCTACTCCCTCGAGGCGCCGGAGGTGCTGACCATCTGGGAGGCCCAGTACGGGGACTTCGCCAACGGCGCACAAGTCATCATCGACCAGTTCATCGCCAGCGGCGAGGCCAAGTGGGAGCGCCCAAGCGGCGTGGTGCTGATGCTCCCGCACGGCTACGAGGGGCAGGGGGCGGAGCACTCCAGCGCCAGGATCGAGCGCTTCCTCGAGCTTGCCGCCGCCGGAAACATGCAGATCGTCTACCCCAGCACCCCTGCCCAACTCTTCCACCTCCTGAGACGGCAGGTGCTGCAGAACTTCCGCAAGCCGCTGGTCCTTTTCACTCCCAAGAGCCTGTTGCGTCACCCCATGTGCGTCTCCCAGCTCGAAGAGCTCACCTCGGGGCACTTCGAGGAGGTCATCGCCGAACCGGCGCCTGACGGCAGTGCCAGGCAGGTCCTGATCTGCACCGGGAAGATCTATTACGACCTCGCCGAAAGGATCGTCAAGGACGAGGTGAAGGGGACGGCCCTGGTGAGGTTGGAGCAGCTCTACCCGCTGGCCACCGACCTGCTGCGGGACCAGCTGCAGAGATACCCGAGCGGGACCCGTTTCAGCTGGGTCCAGGAGGAACCGCGCAACATGGGGGCCTGGCGCTTCATCAGGAACAGGCTGGCCCAGATGCTGGGGGCGAACCCGCGCTACGTCGGGCGCCCGGACGCGGCGGCGCCGGCCTCGGGATCCCACCGGCTGGACAGGGTGGAGCAGGAGCGGATCATCAACGAGGCGCTGAACGAATAGCTCCTCCGGTCGCCGACGTCATTTTTCCCTTTGATCAAGATATGCTGCAGCGGACACCCTCCCGCGGAAGGACCGGGTGCCGGGCCGGCGGGTGGCGCGGCGTTGCCGGTCCTTGCCGTTGAAGAGTCGGAATAGGTTAAGGTATGGGGGCGTTATGGATATCAAGGTGCCGTCAGTCGGGGAATCCGTATTCGAGGCCCTGATCGCCAGGTGGCTTAAGAAGGACGGCGAGAGGGTGGTCAGGGATGAGCCTCTCTGCGAGATAGAAACGGACAAGGTGACCCTGGAGGTGACAGCGGAGGCGGACGGCATCCTGCACATCCTGGTTCCGGAAGTGGAGACGGTCAAGATAGGGACGGTGATAGCGACTATCGAGGAGGGGGCCGAAGCTGCTCCCGAAGGACCGGCACCGGCGGCGGAAAAAGCGCCCGCTTCCTCGGCCAGGCCTCAGCCCCCGGAGCCCAAGCCGGAGCAGCCCCCTGTCCGCGAGCCCCAGCCGACTCCTTCGCCCGTGCGTGAGCCACAGCCGGAGGCCGCCGGTCAGCCGGCCCCGCCCATGTCACCGTCCGGCCGGAAACTGGCTCGAGAGATGGGGGTCGATGCCCGCGGATTGAGGGGTACGGGGAGAGGGGGAAGGGTCACCATCGAGGACCTCATGAGGGGGCAGGAGCCTTCGGCCGTCCGCGGATCGGCCCGCTCCGAGGCGAGGGAGCCGTCAGCCGCGCCGCCTCGTGGAGCAAGAGCCGCAAAGACGGAGGCACCATCGCCCACCCCGGCGCCGCAGGAAGGTGCGGAGCGGATCACACGCAAGCCGATGCCCCCCATCCGCAAGCGCATAGCCGAGCGGCTCGTCTCCGTGCGGCAGCAGACGGCGATGCTGACCACCTTCAACGAAGCGGACATGTCGCAGGTCATCATGCTGCGCAAGAAGCACGGCGAGTACTTCCTGAAACGCCACCAGGTCAAGCTCGGCTTCATGTCGCTCTTCGTGCGGGCCTGCTGCCAGGCCCTGCGGGAATTCCCGGAGGTCAACGCCAGCATCGAGGGCGATGACATCGTCTACCATAATTACTGCGACATCGGCATTGCCGTGGGGAGCGAGAAGGGACTGGTGGTGCCGGTCCTGCGGGGCGCGGAATCCCTGGCCCTGGCCCAGATCGAACAGCGCATCGCCGAATTCGGGGAGAAGATACGGACCAACCGGCTGGCCATCGCCGACCTCGAAGGGGGCACCTTCACCGTCTCAAACGGCGGCATCTACGGCTCCCTCCTCTCCACCCCGATCCTCAACCCGCCGCAGAGCGGGGTGCTCGGGATGCACGCCATCCAGGACCGCGCCGTGGTCAGGAGCGGAGAAATCGTAATCCGCCCCATGATGTACCTGGCCCTTTCCTATGACCACCGGATCGTCGACGGCAAGGGAGCGGTCGGCTTCCTGAAGATGGTCAAGGAGTACATAGAGGAGCCGGAGGAGATGCTGCTGGAGGGTTAGGGGGGCAGGCCGGCGGCGGAATCGGTCTGGCAGGGGCATCATGGAACACCGGCTGGGCATAACTGGAGGGAACATGGCTGACGAAGTATTCGACCTGATCGTCATCGGTGCGGGGCCCGGCGGCTATGTGGCCGCCATCCGCGCAGCACAGTTGGGTATGAAGGTCGCCGTGGTGGAGAAGCGGGAGAGCATGGGCGGGGTCTGCCTCAACGAGGGGTGCATACCGAGCAAGGCGCTGCTCGATTCCAGCGAGCTCTTCCACCTGGCCCGCGACCGCTTTTCGGTACACGGGATCGAGATACCACCCCCCTCCCTGGACCTGGGGAAGATGATGGCGCGCAAGGACGACGTGGTCAAGAAGCTAACCGACGGTGTCGCCTTCCTCCTCAAGAAGAACAAGATCCACTCCTTCGCCGGAGAGGGAAGGCTCCTAGGGGCGAACGCGGAAGGGGTGCACCAGGTAGAGGTTTCCGGTGCCGCTCCCGCCGCGCTACTGGGCAGGAAGATCGTCGTCGCCACCGGAAGTGAGGCGGCGCAGCTCCCTTCGCTCCCCTTCGACGGAGAGACGGTGGTGAGCGCCCGGGAAGCACTTTCCTTCAGCCGGGTGCCGGGGCATCTGCTGGTGGTGGGAGGCGGTTACATCGGTCTCGAGCTCGGCTCTGTCTGGCTCAGGCTGGGGGCCCAGGTGACCGTGGTCGAGATGCTGCCGCGTCTGGTGGCTGGCAGCGACGGCCAGGTGGCGGAGGCCCTGCTGAGGTCCCTGAAGAAACAGGGAATGAGCTTCATGATGGAGGCCAAGGTCGCCGGCGTCGAGAAGCGGAACGAACGGCTGGTGGCCCGGGTCGAGCACCAGGGCGGCGCCGAGGAGATAGAGTGCGACAAGGTGCTGGTGGCGGTGGGGCGCAGGCCGCTGACGGAGGGGCTTGGCCTGGAGAAGATCGGCGTCGACATGGACAGGGGGCGGGTGGTGGTCGATGGCGACTACCGGACCACTATCCCCGGTATCTACGCCATCGGCGACCTCGTTGCCGGTCCGATGCTGGCGCATAAGGCCATGGACGAAGGGGCGGTCTGCGTGGAGAGGATGAAGGGAGAACCGAGTCAGGTCGACTATGGTTGCATCCCCGGCATCTGCTACACCTGGCCCGAAGCGGCCTCGGTGGGAAAGACCGAGGAGACGCTCAAGGAGGAAGGGATCTCCTACAAGGTCGGGAAGTTCAATTTCATAGGCAACGGGCGGGCCAAGTGCATGGACGAGACCGAAGGCTTCGTCAAGGTGCTGGCTGAAAGCGAGGGGGGGCGGCTTTTGGGGGTCCACATCCTGGGGCCACGTGCCTCCGACATGATTGCCGAGGCGGTAACGGTCATGGCCTTCGGCGGCGGCGCCGAGGACATCGCCCTCACCATGCACGCCCACCCGACCCTCTCCGAGGCCTTCAGGGAGGCCGCCCTGGACGTGGACAAGAGGGCGATACACGCGTAGCGGTGGCTAACATCTTAGCAGCAGCCACGGCGTCCCCCCCTTTAACGAAGGGGGGACAGGGGGGATTTGCTCTCGACCTACCTCTCGCCGTAGGTCTTCGTGGCACCTTCCCCCACCCCCTCGCCCCCTCCCGCAAAGGGGAGGGGGGACTCAGGCTCAGCACGAACGGCTTCACGGGAAGGATGCATGATAGTACAGGATCTGCAAACGATCGGCTACCAGGATGCCCTGGAGATCCAGGAGCGGCTGGCAGCGGAAGTCGTCGAGGGGGGTGAGGAAACCCTGCTCCTCCTCGAGCATCATCCCGTCTATACCATCGGCGCCGGCGGCGATCTTTCCAATCTCCTTGATCCCGGCATCAACGCGCTGCGGGTCAACCGGGGTGGCGACGTGACCTACCACGGACCCGGTCAGCTGGTGGGGTACCCGATACTCGACCTGGGCGCACGCGGCCGGGATCTGCACCGCTACCTACGTTTCATCGAGGAGTTCCTGGTCGAGTTGAACACCTCGCTGCAGGTGGACAGTTTCACCATCCCCGGGCGTACCGGGGTCTGGACGGCGAAAGGGAAGCTCGCCTCCATAGGTGTCGGAGTGAGACGCTGGATTTCCATGCACGGCTTTGCCCTCAACGTTTCCCCCGACATTTCCGCCTTCGGCCTCATCAACCCCTGCGGGATGGTGGGCTGCCCGATCACCTCCCTGGCCCTGGAGCGGGGTGACCGGCCCGGGATGGACAACGTCAAGGAACTGGTCCGGACGCGATTCGGAGATAGGCTGGAAAGGTCAATGCCCCGCGGCTGAAACGAGGTTGTCGAAGGGAAGGAGTTGTGCCCCCAGGTGAGCTGTATCCAAGGAGGGAGCCATGTCCGAAACCGATTTCAAGGTCCCCGTAGCGAAACTGAGGTGGGTCTGTGACCCCGCCGTTTTCACCTTCACCACCACCAGCGACATTGCCAAACTCGAAGGGGGGATCGGGCAGGAGCGCGCCATCGCCTCGATCGATTTCGGACTCGGCATGTCAAATCATGGCTTCAACCTCTACCTGGCCGGAGAATCCGGGACCGGCAGGAGTTCCACGATCTGCACGATCCTGAGGAAACGGGTCCTTGACACCGCACCTCCTCCCGACTGGTGCTACGTCAACAACTTCGAAAATCCCGACTCTCCCGTCGCTCTTTCCCTTCCAGCAGGGAAAGGCCCCGAGCTCGCCGAGGACATGAGGGAGCTCCTCGACTACGTCCGCTCCAACATACCCACCGCTCTGGAGAGCAAGGACTACGAGACCGACCGGGTCACCATCATCGAGCAGTACCAGGAGAAAAACGGGGATATCTTCGCGGATCTCGAGCGGGAGGCCTCGGAGAAGGGCTTCGCCCTGCAGCGGACGGTATCAGGGCTGGTGATAGTGCCGCAGAAGGAAGGGCGCAACTATACCCAGGAGGAGTACGAGGCGCTGGAGAAGGACGAACGGGAGAGGATGGACGGGCTGGGACGTGACCTCACCGAAAAGCTCAACGACGCCCTGAGGCAGGTCCGGGAGAACGAGAAGGGGCTCCGTGACGCCCTGGCCCAGCTGGACCGCGAGCTGGGCATCTCCGCCATCGGTCACCACCTGGACCCTCTCAAGGAGAAGTACGCCGGTTTCCAGAAGGTCCTTCATTACCTGGAGAGCGTGCAGGAGGACCTGCTGCTGAACCTCGAGGACTTCAAGCCGCAGGCGCAGCCCCCCCAGATCCCGGGCCTGAAGCTTCCCAAGCAGGAGCCGACCTTCGAACGCTACGATGTCAACGTCATCGTGGAGAACGACCCCGACAGCGGTGCTCCCATCATCTTCGAAACCAACCCCACCTACAACAACCTCTTCGGCCGCATTGAAAACATCATGCAGATGGGGGGGATGGCCAGCACCAATTTCACCCTCATCAAGCCGGGCGCGCTGCACCGGGCCAACGGGGGGTACCTGATCGTCGACGCCCGCGAGGTGCTGATAAACCCCTTCGCCTGGGAGTCGCTCAAACGCTGCATCAGGAACTCCGAGATAAAAATCGAGGACGTGCTGGAGCAGTACCGCTTCATGACCGTGGTCTCGCTGAAGCCGGAGCCGATCCCGCTGCACGCCAAGATCATCATGATCGGCTCCCTCTGGATCTACTACCTCCTGTTCTACCTGGAGCCGGACTACCGGAAGTTCTTCAAGGTGAAGGCCGACTTCGACAGCAGGATCAACCGCAGCCCCGAGGTCATGCAGGACTACGCCCTCTTCGTCGCCACCCACTGCAAGAAGGAGGGGCTACTCCCCTTCGACGCAACCGGGGTGGCCGCGCTCCTGGAGCATGCCTCGCGGCAGGTGGAAGACCAGGAGAGGCTCTCCGCCCAGTTCATGGAACTGTCGGACATGATCCGCGAGGCGAGCTACTGGGCCGAGCGCGGCGGCGCCCTGGTGGTGGATCGCACATGGGTCAAGAAGGCGGTGGAGGAGAAGATCTACCGCTCCAACCGGATGGAGGAGCGGATCCAGGAGTACCTCGCCGAGGGGACGATTCTCTGCGACACCGCGGGGAGCGTCGTAGGTCAGATCAACGGCCTCTCGGTGCTGACCATGGGAGACTATTCTTTCGGCAGGCCGTCCCGCGTCACCACCCGCGTCTCGCTGGGGCGGGCGGGGATGGTCAACATCGAACGGGAGGTGAAGCTTTCCGGGCCGATCCACGACAAGGGGGTGATGATCCTCACCGGGTACCTCGGGGGGAAATTCGCCAAGGAGAAGCCGCTCTCCTTCTCCGCCTCCATCTGCTTCGAGCAGTCGTACGAGGGGGTGGAGGGGGACAGCGCCTCTTCCACCGAGCTCTACGGACTTCTTTCCGCCTTTTCCGGCGTCCCGATCCGGCAGGGAATCGCCGTGACCGGGAGCGTCAACCAGCACGGACAGGTGCAGCCGATCGGCGGGGTGAACCAGAAGATCGAAGGCTTCTACGCCGTCTGCAAGGCCAAGGGGCTGACCGGTGAGCAGGGGGTCATGATCCCGAAGCTCAACGAGCGCAACCTCATGCTCAATGACGAGGTGGTGGAGGCGGTCATGGACGGCAAGTTCCAAATCTGGAGTGTCAGCGAGATCGACGAGGGCATCGAGATCCTCACCGGCATCCCGGCCGGGAAGGCCGGGGCGGACGGCAAGTACCCCGAAGGAACAATCAATTTCCTGGTCGATCAGAGGCTCACGACGATGGTGGAGCATATGAGGCGCTTCGCCGCCCCTGAAAAAAATGGCGACAAGGGCGAGGTCGGGAAAGCGGATTGAGGTTGGGAGTCTTTTCTAGTATAAAGATCAGGTCGGTCCGGTGTGTACATGAAATGAGGTGAAATGTTTTGGCAAGACGCTGCTATTTGATTGTGAATCCTACCTCCGGAAGCTATTCCCAGAGTAAAATCGACCTCGTTGTTTCGCGCTTGACGCAGAGCGGACTGGAACCGGTACTCCTCCCCACCAGGACCGCTCTCGATGCCGGCCTTTTCGCCGCGCGTCTTTGCGCCGAAAACGACGCACCCCTTATTGCGGTGGCCGGCGGGGACGGTACCGTCAACGGCGTCCTCAATGGCCTGGTTCCCGGCGCCGCTACGCTGGCGGTCATCCCCCTCGGCACCTCCAACGTGCTGGCCCGCGAGCTGAAGATCGTTTCCATCGAGGATGCCGTCAACCGGATAGCCCGCGGGGAATCCAGGGTCATTCCCGTCGGCGAGATGGAATGCGCCGGCGTGAAGAAGCGCTTCGTCCTGATGGCCGGGGCCGGGGTCGACGGGGCGGTGGTGCAGGGCGTGAGGCTCGCGGAAAAGCGGGCCGTGGGGAAACTGGCGTACGTCCTCTCCGCCCTTCGCCTGGTCTTCGCCTGGGACAGTGGCGATATCAAGGTCAGCGGCGGCGGCAGGAGCCTTTACTGTCACAGCGTCATCGTCTGCAATGCCGCCAAGTACGGCGGAGACTTCGTCCTCACCCGCGAGGCCGACCTCTTCACCCCCGGCTTCCAGGTCGTCTGCATCAAGGGGGGACCGCTCACCTACCTGAAGCTTTCCCTGCTCCTGGCCTTCGGGCGGGTCAGGCCCAGCCGCTCTGTCTCGGTTTTTCCCGCCCACGAAATCGAAGTCACCGGAACAAAGGCCGTCCAGTGCGACGGCGACTTCTTCGGCCGCGGCTCCCTTCGCCTGAGATCGATACCCGATTTCGTACGCGTCATAGTCTGAGGCCGAGCACCTCCCGCAATTGCGCACACACCAACTTCAAGTCCACCGGCAACGTTGATGGCCAGAAGAGGGCCCTTGAGAATAATAGAGGGCGCCGTCTCTTGATATTGGTCTTGACAAACCCTCAATGATATTGGTTAATGTGCGGAATCTCCGCCGGAAGGGCGGTGGGGCGAGTTCAAGGACAACTGCGATAGGGGGCTTAGGTGGCGAGACCGAAGATACTGCTGGTGGACGATACTCGGCTGATATTGGAACTTGAGAAGAGCTTCCTGAAATGTTCCGACGTCGATGTCATTACCGCGGGAAATGGTGTCGAGGCCCTGGAAATCATCAGGAAGGACCCCCCCGACCTGGTCTTCATGGACATGAACATGCCGGAGATGGACGGCATCACCTGCTGCTCGAAGATCAAATCCGACCCCTTCCTCTGCGAGATCCCCGTGATAATGCTGACCACCGTCGGACGGGACGAAGACCGCGAACGCGCTGCCCAGGCCGGGTGCGACGACTACCTCACCAAGCCGATCGACCGCCACCAATTCCTGGAAAAGGCCCGCAAGTACGCGGAGGCTGTCGACCGGCGGGAGCTGCGCGTTCCCTGCTATATCCCGGCGCTGCTCCTTCTGGGAAAGGAGTTCGGAAACGGCCACCTCGTTGATCTCGGTGACAACGGGGGCTTCATCGCCAGCCATCTGCCGGTGCGGGAGAATGCCCAGCTGCGAGTGGCCTTCTACCTTCCGGCGGCCATGCCTTCTCTCATTGAAGTTCCGGCAAGTGTCGCCTGGGTGAACGAGGAGGGGAAGAAACGGGTGAAGTCATCGCTTCCTGCGGGCTTCGGCGTGGAGTTCGCCGGGCTGGAAGAGAAGCAATCGTCAGTGCTGAAGAGTTTTCTTGACGAGATGAGAAGCGGGAAGGGGCAAGTCGTCAGCTAGCCCGAGACCAGCAGTGCAATCCTGAACCAGACCCACACCAGCTCCGCCGCAAAGAGATCGCCCATCCTGTTGTTGATGAGCCGGCCGATCAGCCGGTCGTGCAGTGCGAGCAGTATCCCCCCCTTTCCACCTCCCCCCTCACTAAACAGCACATCAAAGAAGAAAGGGAGCTGCCAGGCGTTCGAACGAACGTACGCCCCCGTCCCCCGCCAAAGGGCTTTCCTTTCCGCTGCCGGGAGTTCCGCGATCCTCGTCCTCAGGGTATCGAGAAAAGGGCGAAGCCTAAGCGTTTTGGTCTCGTCCTGGCTGCGGTAGCTCTCCTTGATCGCCTCGATCAGGTCGAAGCGTCCGATCGAGGCGAGGTTCATGAGGATGGCGTTCAGCGTCTGCCTGGGGAGAAGCCCCTCAGCCTGGAAGCGGCGAGGCGAGGTCTTGATTATGGCGGGGAGGAGGAACCAGCTCCCGGCCTCCCTGACGCGTTCGGCCAGGAAGGTGTCCTCCATGAGCGGCAGCGCAGGATCGAAGGGCCCGATCTCCCGGAAGAAGTCGGCGCTGATCAGCAGACCCTGGTCTCCGTGGGTGCAGCCGGGACGGTCCATGCTTGCCTTGGCGCCGTAGAAGCGGTAGGGAAGGGGGATCCTGCCGTCAAAATGGAAGCGGAGGGTGAAGTGGCCGGCGGTCCTGGCCGTGCCGGAGCGCGCGGCTAAGGAAAGCGCGTCGACCCCCTTCCGGAGCGCAAGGGGATCGGGGAAGCTGGAATCGATATGCAGGAAAAGGAGGTGCTGGGATCGGGCAAGGTCGGCGGCGGCGTTCATCTGCCTGGCTCTCCCCTTCCCTCCCCCGATCACCGTGACCGGGAAGGGAAGGGGCTGTGAGAGCCTTTTTGCTACAGCGACGGTGCGGTCCGAGGAGCCGCCGTCGGAGATGATAAGTTCGAAGCTGATCTCCCGCTGCAGGGCCATGACCCTGAGGAAGCGCGGTATCTCCCCTTCCTCGTTGTAGACAGGGACGATGACCGAGAGCTCGGGCGGCGCCTCAAAGGACAAGCGTATCCGCCCTTTCCACTAGGTTCGGAAGGTCCGGCTTGGTCAGGATGTCGTCGGCGCCGAGGTTCTTCCACTTGGCCTTGTTGTCCTCGGTGGCCAGCGAGGAGAAGAGCACCACCGGGATCTGGTCCAGGATCGACTCCTTCCGGATCAGCGCGGTAAGGTGCAGGCCGTCCATGCGCGGCATTTCTATGTCGGTAATGATCATGTTGAGCATGTCGGAGATGGACGTTCCTTTCTCTGCGCATTTCTCGCGCATCGCGGTCACGTGCGCCCAGGCTTCCTCGCCGTTTTCAGCCTCCACCACCTTGTACCCGGCCTCTCGCAACGATCCGGTGATGGTGCTGCGTATGAATTTGGAGTCGTCTGCCACCAGTATGGTCTTGTCCCCGCGGTTTACCTGCGTATTGCCGAGCAGCAACTCATCGCTGGGGCGCGAGAGTGCGTCGCTGTGCGAAAGCTCGCCGACGATCTTCTCGAAGTCGAGGATCAGGATGATGCGGTCCTCCATCTTGACCACGCCGGTGATGTTGGCGTCGTGGATGGCCTTGACCGGCGGCTCCACGTTCTCCCACGATATGCGGTAGATGCGGGATACGGAGTGGACCAGGATGCCCACCACGATCCTGTTGAATTCGAGGACGATGACCCGCTCGGCGGCAATCCCTTCGGTGTCCTTGTTCAGCGCCCGGGAGAGGTCGATCAGGGTGATCACCTGGTCCCGCAGCCTTATCATGCCCGATATGGCCGGGTGGGCGTTAACCACCTTGCGCAGGTTGGGCAGGCGAATGATCTCCCGGACCTTGGCAACGTTGACGCCGAAGTAGCACGGTATCACGTTTCCCTTGCTGTCGCGCTCGTCAATCCGAAACTCTACGATCTCGAGTTCGTTGGTGCCGCTCTCCAGAAGTATCTTGTTACTCGGTTCCATGCTCCCCCCGCTTTTGCTTTAATTGCCGATTCATTCTTTCTACATCGGCAGGTTAGGCAAAAGCATGAGGGCAAATTCCCGAGGGGACTGAAGTCCCTAGCTTCGACTCCCGTCTTCGCGGCGGCTGCCCCCACCCCCTGCCTGCGGGCTGAAGCGCCCTTCGTCGCGCAAGCCTGCCCCCTCCCTCCTGGGAGGGGCTTTTGGGGGGAGGCGGAGTTGCGATGGCGCTGCGTTAGGACTCGCGGCGGACATCGACGCGGTTGTCGTAGAAGGTGCTCCCTCCCCCCTGGTCGGTGAGACGCTGCGAGGTCAGGGCGTTGACGGAACGGCTCCCGGGGGCATGCGAGAGCCACCACACCCCTTCGGCCACCACCACCCCGGTCGGCACCTTGTCGGTCACGCTCAAAAGGAAGGTGACCTCGCCCAGTTCGTTCCAGGCCACCACCCGCTCTCCGTCCTGAAGGCCTTTGGCCCCGGCGTCGGCAGGATTCATCTGCAGCCGCATCCCCCCCTGTTTTTTCCGCAGATCCTCCTGCTCGTAGAAGGTGGCATTGAGCGCATAGGGGGTCGGGGCGGTCATCAGCCTGAATGGGTGCTTCCCCTGCTCCTCGTGGGTCGGGAGGTAGCGCGGGAGCGGGTGCGGGAGGAGGCCGTTGAGGATCTCGATCTTCCCGGATGGTGTCAGGTATCCCTTCCTCTCCACGGTCAGCTCCACCGCCCGCCCCTCCTCGAGGGCCGCTACATCGATCCCCGCCCGCAGGGGGGTCGGGATGGCCAGCAGCCGGTCGATCATCTGGTTCGCGGTCAGGGTGAAGATCTCCTCCTCGAAGCCGAGGGCGGCGGCCAGAAGGGAGAACACCTCCCAGTTGGACTTGCTTTCCCCCACCGGCTCGATGGCGGCCCTGGCCCTCTGGATGCAGTAGGTGCCGTAAGCGCGGTAAAGGTCGCTGTGTTCGAGCGAGGAGGTGGCGGGGAGGACGATGTCCGCGTAGCGGGCCGTGTCGGTCAGGAAGCGCTCGTGCACCACGGTGAAGAGGTCCTCGCGCCCGAGCCCCTTCAGCACCGCGTTCTGGTCCGGTGCCACCGCCGCCGGGTTGGAGTGGTAGACGTACAGCCCCATGATCGGCGGGGCGGCCAGCTCGTTCAGTGCGTGTCCCAGCCGGTTCATGTTTACCAGCCTGGTCGGCGTCCTGATCAGGTCTTCCCGCGTGACCATCTCCATGGCGAAGGCCCCGCCGGTGGCGGTGTCGGGGAAGGCTCCCCCTCCCTCCTTGCCATAGGCGCCGACCAGGGCCGGCAGGCAGGAGATGCAGCGGATGGTCATGGCGCCGTTTCCGTAGCGCGACATCCCGCTCCCCATGCGAATGAAGGGAGCGCGGGCGGCGCCGTAGGCCCTGGCCATCTCCTCGATCACTTCCGGCGCCACCCCAGTGAGGCGGGAGGTCTCCGCGGGGGTGAAATTCCCCAGCACCTCCCGCTGCAGCTCCTCGAAGCCCAGGACGTTTCCGGCTATGAAGGACTGATCGGTAAGGCCCTCACGGGCCAGGAGGTGCATGATCCCCAGGGCCAGCGCCCCGTCGCTCCCCGGGCGCACCAGGAAGGTCCGGTCGGCGGCCGAGGTGGTCGGGGTCTGATAGGTGTCGATCACCCAGACCTTGCCGCCCTTCTTCTTGACCTGTGTCACCGCATTCATGAAGTGGATGCTGGTCGCTGCCGCGTTGATCCCCCAGAGGATCAGCAGGTCGCTCTTGCCGGCGCTGTCCGGGTGGGGCGTCGGTGTCTTGCTCATAACCGCCTGCCAGCCGGCGCCCTTGGCCGGGGAACAGATGGTCCGGTCCAGCCGGGAGGCTCCCAGCCGGTGGAAGAAAGGATGCCCGGCATTCCTCTGGATCAGCCCCATGGTGCCGGCATAGGAGTAGGGGAGGATGGCCTCGGCGCCGTAGCGGGCGATGATCACCTGCCAGCGCTCGGCAATGGTGGCGACGGCCTCATCCCACGAAATGGGAGTGAACTCGCCGGACCCTTTCGGGCCGCTCCTTTTGAGGGGCGTGGTCAGCCTCAGCGGAGAGTGGACGCTCTTTTCGTAGTGGAGCATCTTCGGGCAGAGATGGCCGCGGGTATAGGGATGCTCCGGGTCCCCCTGCACGCCGATGGCTTTTCCCCCCTCGACTTCGACCATTAGCCCGCAGGTGTCGGGGCAATCGAACGGGCAGACGGATCTCTTGGTGACGGTGCTCATGGCTCACTCTCCCTGGCATCCCGCTTTTCCATCCCCGCAGGGAGGCGCGCCCGGTGCTGGATTCGAACTGGGGCGGTGGCGGTAGTGCCTCTATTCTTTTATGTTTTTTGGTCCTGCAGATCAACAGAAAAACTGATTAGCGCTAATCTTCCGCTATGAGATTGTCATCCCCGAATGCCCTTATCGGGGATCCAGATTTCACGTCGTTTAGGAGCTGGATTCCCGATCAGAATCGCTTCGGGAATGACAGTTTTGGAAGCTG
>NZ_JBXKJL010000068.1:0-4006 GCF_056994735.1 Geomonas sp. | reverse complement strand
CGCTGCTCCTTTCTCTGCTGCCGCTTTTCGTCTCCTTCCTGATCCTGCTGGCCAATCTCGAGTCCAAGAGCGCGAGGCTGACCTCGGAGATCGCCCAATCCGACGACAGCCAGGCCACGGAGTCGCTGCAGATGAGGGCGCGGGTACTTGCCGACAACATTTCGGACTTCCTGCACCAGTGCGAAAGCGACCTGATGTTCCTGTCCCGTTCGCGCCTCCAGACATCCACCCTGCTCGACTTCTACCAGACACGTCGCAGCGAGATCTGGCAGCGAGGCGGCAGCGCGACGGCGGCGCAGGGGACTCACGAGTTCCTCCCGCTTTACCGCTCCATCGCCTTTATCGATCGCTCCGGCAGGGAGCGGGTCGTGATCCGTGAGGGGAGGCTTCTTGCGGCTAAGGCGCTACGAAATGTCTCCGACCCCGCGAACACCGAATTCAAGAGTGAAGATTATTTCAACAGGATACGCGCCCTTAAGCGGGGAGAGATCTATGTCTCGCACGTCACCGGGTTCCATGTCCTGAGGCAGGAGCAGTTGTCCGGTGCAAGCAGCCCGGAAACCGCCTACGATGGCAAGGCGTTCGAGGGTGTGGTGCGATTCGGCGCCCCTCTTTTCGACGCCCGAGGGGCATTCCAGGGGATGGTGGTGCTGTCACTGGACCACCGGCACCTGATGGAATTCACCCAGCATGTCGATCCGGGCAAGAACTTCTCCACGCTCTTTCCCTCTTACATGAGCGGCAATTACGCCTTCCTTTTCGACGACGAGGGATGGATCATCACCCATCCCAAGTTCTGGGATATCCGCGGGGTCGATTCGACCGGGAAGCTGGTGCCCCCCTACACCGAGCACTCGAGCAAAGAGGACGTGGAGAGCGGGCGCATTCCGTTCAACCTGGACAGCGCCGGCTTCATTCACCCCAGCTATCCTAAGGTAGCGGCCGCCGTGCGCAGACAGCAGGCGGGGTATGTCGACATCACCAATGTCGGCGGCGCCAAGAAGATCATGGCCTATGCCCCGATCTTCTACGACACCGGAGATTACCGCAAGCACGGCATCTTTGGAGGGGTCACCATCGGGTTCCAGGTGGACCAGTTCCACGAGGCCGCCCGCAAGGGAAGCCGCCTCATCAACCGCCAGTTGGGCGAGCACCGGACCACCAGCGCGGCCATCATCCTGGCCACGGCGCTCCTTTCCGCTCTTTCGGCCTGGGTGCTGTCACGGGGGATGAGCATCCCCTTGCGGCAGCTGACGGAGGGGGCCGGCAAGCTCGCGGCAGGCGACAGCAACGTCAGGGTCGTGGTCAGATCGGCAGACGAGATGGGCGTCCTGGCCAGCACCTTCAACAACATGGCCGACGAGCTGGATCTCCGGAAAAAGGACCTGCTGTCAACGCTTGACGAGCTGCGCAAGTCACAGCTGGAGACCATGGACGAGCGCAACTTCCAGGCCAGCGTCCTCGACAGTATCTCCAGCGCCATCATCACCTTCTCCCCGGAGGGTCGCTTGATCACCATCAACGGCGCCGGGCGTGTCGTTCTGGGGGAGCACGTCGTCCCGGACATGCACTACAGCGAGGTCTTCAGCGGCTGGGGCAATCTGAGCGAGCGGGTCGCCGTTACTCTTTCAAGTCACTCCGGTTATCGACGTGAGCCGTTCAAGTTCGACCGGGGCAATGGCATGACCCATTTCGAACTCGGCTTCTTCCCCATCGGTTCCGAGGCGGAACAGGGAATCACCGTGGTCCTGCGAAACGAGACGGAAAAGGCGAAACTGCACGAAGAGATGATGCGGCTGGATCGTCTCGCCTCCCTTGGCAAGCTTTCCGCCGGCTTCGCCCACGAGATCAGGAACCCGCTGACCGGCATCTCCCTTCTGCTGGACGACCTGCACGACAACGCCGCCTCCAGCTCCGACCGCGAGCTGATAAAGAAGGCCCTGGCGGAAATTGAACGGGTTGAGCGGCTCATTCAGGCCCTGCTCAGTTACTCCTCTCCGACCCGTGCCGACTTCAGGGACTGTGATCTCAACCAGGTCGTCTATGACACCGTGCTGCTGATGCGGCGCCCGTGTGAGCGGCAGAAGGTCCTGCTGACCGTGGAGGAGGGGGAGGTTCCGCCGCTTCGGCTGGATCCGGAAAAGATAAAACAGGCGGTCCTCAACATCGTCCGCAACGCGCAGGAAGCGCTCCCCGGCGGCGGGAGCATCAAGGTATCCACTTCGGTAGAGGGCGACTGCGCGGTGGTCAGCATCAGCGACAGTGGTGCGGGGATTGCCGCCGAGGACCTTCCTCTCATTTTCGAACCGTTTTTCACCAGGAAGGGGGCAGGGACCGGACTGGGCCTCTCCATCACCCAGCGGATCGTGGAGGAGCACCAGGGGACCATCCGCGTGGAAAGCACCCCCGGCAAGGGCACCACCTTTTCTATCGTACTCCCCTTCGTCCACTAAGCCCATCGCCCTGCCGAGAGGGTCGGGCTTGCGCGCCGAAGGGCGCTTCAGCCCGCAGGCGGGATGAGGGAAATGGGCGAGGGATCTCTTTTAAGGAAGTAGCCATGGAAAAAATACTTATCATCGACGACGAACCGTTCATCTGTGAAAACGTCCAGCGGATCCTGAGCGACGAGGGGTTCGAGGTCTGCAGCGCCGGCTCCGGCGGTGAAGCCCGTGAGCTGGTGGCGTCCGAAGAGATCGACCTGGCCCTGCTTGACCTTAACCTCGGGACCGAGGACGGGATCGACGTCCTCAAATCCCTCAAGGAGCTCAACCCTGAACTCCTGGTTATTATCATCACCGGTTACGGCTCCGTGGAAAGTGCGGTCGAATCGCTCAAGCTGGGCGCTTTCCATTACATGAAAAAGCCCTTCAAGGCCGACGCCCTGAGGCTGATCGTCAAGCTGGCACTCAAGACGCAAACCCTCAAGCGCGAGGTCCGCAAGCTGCGAGGCAGCAACGGCCTTCTCCCCGGCTCCCCGATGATAGGCAAAAGCGAGGCCTTCAACGAGGTCGCGGCGCAGGTCCGGGAGATATCACGGATTCCATCCACAGTCCTCATTACCGGGGAATCCGGAACGGGCAAGGAACTCGTGGCACGCGCCATCCACGACCTGTCCGACCGCAAGGATGCCCCATTCGTCGCCATCAACTGCGCCTCGATCCCCGCCGCACTGCTGGAGAGCGAGCTGTTCGGGCATGAGAAGGGGGCGTTCACGGGTGCCAGTTGCCGGAAGAAAGGGCTCTTCGAGGAGGCCGACCAGGGAACCGTCTTTCTGGACGAGATCGGCGAGATGGACATGGTCATGCAGGCCAAACTGCTGCGCGTGCTGCAGGAGAGAATGATCCGCCGGGTCGGCGCCGTAAAGGATGTCAGCATCAACGTCCGCGTGATCGCCGCGACCAACCGGAATCTCTCGCAAAGGATTGTCGAGAAGAGCTTCCGCGAGGACCTCTTCTACCGGCTCAATGTCTTCCCGATCCACATCCCGCCGCTCAGGCAGCGCGTCACCGACATAACCGCTCTTTCTTCCCATTTCCTGGACAGCTTCAGCCGTGCCTTCGGGCGAGACTTCCGCGACATCTCTCCCGAGGCCGGGCATCTGATGGCGCAATACCCGTGGCCAGGCAACGTCAGGGAACTGAGGAACGTCATCGAGCGCATCTGCATCATGCGCAGCGGCCCGACCCTCCTCCCGGAGTATCTGCCCCAGGAGATCAGGTGCATCCAACCCGCCGCAGCCCAGCGGACGGTCGATCTCGCAGCACTTCCGCCCGAGCTCGGTCTGGAAGAGGCGATCTGCGCCATCGAGAAATCACTCATCCAGCAGGCCCTTCAGAAGGCCTGCGGCAACGTCCTTCAGACCGCCGCCATCCTCAAGATCCCCAGGGGCACGTTGCGCTACAAGATGGACAAGTACGCCTTGTAGTCCTGGCTCCAAAGCAAATCCCCCCTGTCCCCCCTTTGTCAAGGGGGGGACGTTACGGCCATCTATCATCGCGGCTCCCCC
>NZ_JBXKJL010000067.1:0-5723 GCF_056994735.1 Geomonas sp. | reverse complement strand
TCATTTCCGCCCGTGCGCGATCGGACATGAAATCGACAGGGACGGCGACGGCTCCACTGATGATGATGCCCCAGTAGGCAACGCCCCACCAGGACGAGTTCGGCCCCCAGAGGAGGACCCGATCGCCAGGCTGCACCCCCTTTTGGGCAAGGAGCGCAGCCATCTTTCTCGACAGCCCGGCCAGTTCCCCATACGAGACCGGCAAACGTCGCACCCCGGTTCGGTTGACAAAAACCGTCTTGTCACCCCTGGCCTCGAAACTCTGGAACAGATCTACCAGCGTCTGCATTGATGCTCCTTTCAGCTCTGTCGATACCCTGCACCTTGACGACCGCCTCGTCTAGAGTCTACCGGAATCACAGGGTGTTTTCGACCGTAAAGGTGAATCCACCTCACTTTGTGTTAAAGTTGGACGACATTCGCACATTGATCCGGCCTCAGCTAAAAACTGATCGAGCACCGGAGCCCGTCCATGCCCGCAGCCAAAAGAGTACGACTCCTCCTGAAGATACTTTCTTCCAGCGTGTTCGTCCTCATCCTTACCGGATTCGGCGTTGTAAAGCCGGCAAAGGCTGAAAGGGGCACAGACGCAGCTCCGGCCGCGACAGCACCTTCAGCACCGTCGCCTCCCCCGCCCACGGAAAGATACCAGTGGCGGCGTACCCCCGATGAGGCAGCTGCCAACCGGGCCTCGGCAGATGACGGAAAGGGGGCCCTTAAGGTCGATTCCCCCAAGGGACAGGTGCACTCGTGGGAGACCGGAGCCGGCAAGAGCTACCTGATCCCGGCCTGGGAGGTCCCGACCTTCCTGTTGCTGCTCAACCTGGTGAACCGCACCTTCTTCCCTGACGACTACACCAATGGCAAAAGAACCTACGCCACCGGTTTCGTGACCACCTGGGACCAACTGGAGGACCAGGATTGGGCCTTCGACAAGGACCCCTTCAACGTCAACCAGTTCGCCCATCCTTACCAGGGGTCGATGATGTACGGGTTCGCCCGCTCCGCCGGGCTCGGATTCTGGGAGTCGTGGGCTTACAGCAATGTGGGGAGCTTTATCTGGAAGATGGCTGGGGAAACCGGCCCGCCGTCGACCAATGACATGATCACCACGGGCAACGCCGGATCGCTTTTGGGCGAGGCGCTGTTCCGGATGTCGCAACTGGTGCTGAAGGAGCAGCACGGTCCGCCCGACGGCTGGCATGAGCTCGGCGCGGCGATTGTCTCGCCGCCGACGGGATTCAATCGCCTGGCCTTCGGAGACCGCTTCAAGCCCGTCTTCCCGAGCCACGACCCGGCGACCTTCTGGCGCTTCCGCCTGGGGGCCATGTTCGACCACCACAATGACGCGACCCTCGACTTCGCCATGTCCTACGGATTGCCGGGACGAATCGGGTATTCCTACCGGCGACCGCTGGACTACTTCGATTTCCAGATAAGCGGTATCGCGCTCGAAGACAACCCGGTCGGAACCGTCCTGCTCCGCGGCCTCCTCCACGGAAAGCAGTACGAGGCTGGCGAGAACTATCGCGGGATCTGGGGTCTATACGGAAGTTACGACTTCATCTCCCCGAGCATCTTCCGTGTCTCGAGCACTGCCCTTTCCCTGGGCACCACCGCGCAGTACTGGATGGCCCAGGATGTCGCCCTGCAAGGATCGGTACTTGGCGGAGTCGGCTTCGGTGCGGCCGGTGTCACACCCGTTCACGACGGGAGCCGGGACTACCACTACGGCGTGACGCCGCAAGGGATGACGGCGCTGCGACTGATTCTCGGGGACCGGGTGTCGCTGGAAACGTCAGGGCGGGGTTATTGGGTAACCGGAACGGGTTCCGATAACGCACAAGGCGACGAGGCTATCGTGCACGCCAGCGCCAACCTGATCTGGAGGGTCTTCCGCCGGCACGGCCTCGGCCTGCAGTTCGTGGAATCAGTGAGGAATGCGAAATACGGCAACCTCCCGAGCAGGCATCAAAGCAACGCCACTTTCGGAATCTTCTACACCTTCCTCGGCGATACGCACCTAGGCGCGGTGGAGTGGAGAGATATCTGGGCCAGGTAGCATGACGGATCGAATGCGCCGGGAGCCAGGCAAAGACGAGATACACTCACACCCCGAGGATCAACCCCTCCAAAAGCCCCGAGTCGCTTATCTTCAGTTTCTTGAAACCGAAGAGCCGCATGGTGGTGAGCACCACCAGGATGCCGGCGATGATCAGGTCCTCCCGACCAGGCTGGAGTCCGGGGACCTGGAGCCGCTCCTGGGGAGTCAACGGCTTCAGCAACTCGTAGATCCGCTGGATCTCGGCAAGCGGCATGACGTGGTTGTTCACCTTCTTGTAGTCGTAATCGGTCATCTGCAGCTGGATCGACGCGAGAGAGGTAGCGGTCCCGGCTGTACCGATCAGGGTGGCGTTGCTGAAGCGCTCCGCCAGACCTTCCTCTTCCAGCTCCCTTCTGAACTTGGCCAGCTCACGGCTGATCTTGTCCTCCATCTCGGCGGCTCCCGGTTTGCCCTCGGTCAGCCTGACCACGCCGATGGGTAGACTGCTCGAGAAGACGAGGCGGGTGCTTTCGGCGAGCGTATATTCGGTGCTGCCGCCTCCCACATCGAAGACGGCGAAGTCGCCGCTCCTGTCGTCGACGATGGAGGTGACGCCTCTGAGGGTCAGGACTGCTTCCTCGGTCCCGTCTATTATCTCCAGTTCAAGCCCCGTCTCGTCCTTGACCCTTTGGCAGAAGGCCTTGCCGTTGACGGCGTCGCGTACGGCGCTGGTCGCTACCGCCCGCACCCGCATCACCTGGTGGCGTTTGATCTCGTCGGCGAAAAGTTTCAGCGCGGCAATGGAGCGCTGCTGGGCCTCCTCTGAAAGCCCCCGCTCCCTGGTGAATCCTCCTCCCAACCTGGTGATGGTCCGGTTAAGCAAGATCTGGTGGAACGGTTGCTGGTTCGCGATCAGCAGCCTGACGGTGTTGGTCCCGAGGTCAATGGCCGCTACGGGTTGAGTCATGGGCGATTCCTCTTTTCTGTTCGATGATCGAGTAGCTGAGATGGGCGATCTTGGAGAAGCTGGCGATCATGTCGCCGTACAGGAGGCCGGCTATGATGCCGCACTTCCCGCTTTTCAGCCGCCTCAGGTGGCTTTGCTGAAGCTGCTCCTCCAGCGCTGAGATTTCGTGTCGAAGTGGTTCGATATCGCCTTCATCTTCCCCCTTCAGGACCCGCTCGCAAAAAGCCATCGCCTCCCCCACCTTGGTGGCGAAGGCCTTGAGTTCGTCCATGGCGAGGTTCGAGAAGCGCAGCCCCTCCTCTTTTTTGCGCAACAGGTAGTTCAGCACCGCCTCGCCCTGATCTCCGACGAGCTCCATCTCGTTCACCATCTGCAGCATGGTCGGGATCTCGATAGCACGGTCGATGGAGAGGGTTTCCCTGGAGAGGGCAACCAGGAACTGCGACATGTCGCGGTGCAGGACATCGAGTACCTGCTCCTTGGCCCTGATAGCCGAGGCGACCTTGGGATCGAAGGCGTCGAACTGCGAGACCAGCTCCTGGAACATGGCGCAGGCGATGCTGCCCATGCGGCCGAGCTCCATCCAGGCCTGAGCCAGGGCGATGGTCGGCGTCTTCATCACCCTGTTGTCGATGAACCTGGGCCTGGGCTCGCTCTCGGAGCGGCGGGTCGGAAGGAGCGTTTCCGCCGATCGCGCGAGAAAGCCGATCAGCGGCAGGAAGATGATGGCGGTGGAAACGGTGAAGAGCGTGTGGGCGTTGGCGAGGTGCCGGGCGATGTTAGGGGGCATCCCCTGGGCCATGAGCTGCGGCTGGTGCACGGCCGGAGACGCCCCGGGTGAAACGAGGTTCACCGCGTGCAGGAAGAGCGGGAAGAAGATCAGCGCCAGCATGATGGCCATGCCGTTGATGGCGAGATAGATGACCACCGCCCTTTTTGCGGTGGGGCTCCCTTCGATCGAGGCTATCAGCGGAATGAGGGTGGCGCCGGCAACTTCACCGATGACCATGGCGATCGAGGTGTCGTAGGGGAGAACGCCGCCGGAGGCGAGGGCTATGACCAGCCCCATGGTCGCGCTGCCGGACTGGACGATGAAGGTCAGCATCGCTCCCAACAGGACCGCCATCAACCTGTACGAGAGAAAGTCCTTCTGCAGGCCCGCCAGGATCGCGCTTTGCCTCAAGGGGAGGCAGGCATCCTCGAGAATGGAGAGTCCGAAGAAGACCAGTCCCACGCCCAGCAGCAGCCCGCCGAACTCGGCGAGCTTCCTGCTGCGGGAGAAAAGTGACAGGAGCACCCCGAAAGTGATGGCTGGAAGCGCCACTGCCGAGACGCGGAAGGCGATGAACTGGATGGCGAGGGTGGTGCCGATGCCGGTGCCGAGAAGGACGCCGAGGGCCTGGTAGAGTGAGAGGAGTCCAGCGTTGACGAAGCCGACCACGAGGACCGAGGCGGCACTGCCTGACTGCAAGATGGAGGCGAGGCAACTGCCGATCAGCGGCGCAGTGAGCCTGTTGCCGGCCCCCCTTTCGAGGAGTCGTCTCAGGCGTTCGCCGGTCACCTTCTTCAATCCCTCCGACATGGTGCGCATGCCGTAGATGAAGAGGGCCAGGCCGCCGAGGCCGGTAAAGATGAGATTGATGTTGAGATTAAGTGAGGTCAAGCGTGCTCCCGGTGGCTGGATGTTACCTCAATCTCTGATTTCCCCATGTGATTAAACATGACTGCCCTCACCGCTACAAGCATGGCAGATGGTGAGGGCAGTCCTTACATTACACGAATTTTTCGCGCGAGACAATGCAGGGGCGAAGGCAACGTGGTGTCGCCACTCCCTGAGCCAAAGCTCGGAACGGTGCGGCTAATCTATTTCCGTCTCGGAACCGGAAACCTTTTCTTTCAGTTCCTTGCCCACTTTGAAGAAGGGGAGCTTCTTCGCCTTGACCGAGATAGACTCTCCGGTCTTGGGATTTCTCCCGGTGTAGGCGTCGTACTCCTTCACGACGAAACTACCAAACCCCCTGATTTCTATCCTGTCGCCGGACAGAAGGGCTTCGGTCATGGAGTTGAAGACCGTGTTGACCACCTCTTCCGCTTTTTTGAACGAGAGGGTCTTCTTCGCGGCGAGAGATTCAATGAGTTCTGATTTGTTCATCGTGCCGTCCTCCAAGATACCGTGTTGTTACGCTAGCAGCATCCTTTTAAGTATTGCTTGGCGAGATATTTCGCTTCCGCAGTCCTTCCCTGGTTACTGAGCAGCGGTACCAGCCTCTCTGCCGCACTCTTGGCCATCGCCGGGAGGGGCAATAATTTCGACCAGGATTCCATCGCCGCCGCATCGTCTCCTGTCGCGTGCTGCAAATCTCCAAGGAGCAACTGGGCCTGATCTGCCATGACGCCCAACTCCATCATCCGTTTCACAGTAGCGATCGCCTCGTCGAACCTGCCGGTTTCGGGGAGCAGGTGGACCAGGGCGAGATAGCTTGCGGGGTTGAGCGGGTTTAGCTCCAGCGAGCGGTTCAGGTACTTCTCGCACTCATGAACTTTGCCGGACCTGTACATTATAAGCGCCAGCTCGTAGATTACAATGTCGCTTTCACTATTTCGCAGCAATTGCTGCAAGATAGGAAAGGCAGCGGCATCATTGCCGTCGTGGATGAGGAGGTAGGCCTTCCCGAACTCGGGTCCAAGGGTCAGGTAGCGATTCGGCAGGTC
>NZ_JBXKJL010000066.1:0-3033 GCF_056994735.1 Geomonas sp. | reverse complement strand
CGGCCGACAGCGGCCGCACGTCGTCCGGGTCGTTGGGGCAGGCCAGGAGAGGCTCCTTGATCTCGGCCAGGTCGATCTCCAGGACGGTTTTGTATTCAGCGTGGCCGTCCCGCTCGATGAGGACGGGGTCGGCCAGCCACTTCCGGCAGACCTCGACCCGGCGCCTCAGGGTCTCGGCGCTCTGGTAGCCCTCCTCGATCATTCGCTCCATCAGGGCCACGTTGCTCCGGACGGTCTGGGCGACCTTCTCTTTGGACAGAGCGATCACGGCCGCCGCGGCCGACCGTTCGGCCGAAGCGTCCGTCAGCTCGTAGGCTTGCTCGACGGTCAGGTCGTCGAGCCCCTCCATCTCCAGGACGCAGCCGTTGAAGATGTTCTTCTTGCCCTTCTTCTCGACCGTCAGGAGTCCCTTCTGGATGGCGAAATACGGGATGGCGTTGACGACATCGCGAAGCGTGATGCCGGGGTTGCGGCGGCCGCGGAACCTCACCAGCACGGATTCGGGCATGTCGAGCGGCATGAAGCCCAAGGCCCCGGCGAAGGCCACCAGGCCCGATCCGGCCGGGAAGCTGACGCCTATGGGGAAGCGCGTGTGGGAGTCCCCCCCGGTCCCGACCGTGTCGGGCAGCACCAGGCGGTTGAGCCTGGAATGGATGACCCCGTCCCCGGGCCTCAGGGCCACGCCCTTGCGCTCGGTCATGAAGGCCGGCAGGGTCTTGTGGGTCTTGACGTCAGCCGCCTTGGGGTAGGCCGCGGTGTGGCAGAACGATTGCATGAACAGGTCGGCCTGGAATTCGAGGCAGGCCAGCTCCTTGAGCTCGTCGGCCGTCATCGGGCCGGTGGTGTCCTGGGAACCGACGGTGGTCATCTTCGGCTCGCAGGCGGTACCCGGCAGGATGCCTTCGACGCCGCAGGCCTGGCCGACCATCTTCTGGGCCAGCGAGTAACCCTGGCCAGCCTTGGGTACCGGGTTGACCGGGAGGGTGAATACGGTGGTCGGGGCAAGGCCGAGTGCCTTCCTGGCGCGGTCGGTCAGTGCACGGCCGATGATCAGCGGGATCCTGCCGCCGGCGCGGAACTCGTCGGAGAGGGTGTTCGGTGCGATGGTGAAGGTGGAGAGGACCTCGCCCCCTTCGCTCCTGATCTCACCCTTCTTGGAGTCGATCACGATGACGTCGCCGGTCTTCATCTTGGTCACGTCGGTCTTGATCGGGAAAGCGCCGGAGTCCTGGGCGGTGTTGAAGAAGATCGGGGCGATGACGCCGCCGATGATGATGCCATCGCGGCGCTTGTTCGGGACCGCCGGGATGTCCTGGCCGATGTGCCAAAGGACGCTGTTGCAGGCCGATTTCCTGGAGGAACCGGTGCCGACCACGTCGCCCACGAAAGCGACCTGGAAGCCTTCCTGCCTGAACTTCGCGATGGTGGCGTTGCCATCGGGGAAGCGGGTCTTGCCCATGGCAAGAGCGTGCAGCGGGATGTCAGGACGGCTCCAGGCGTCACCTGCCGGGGAGAAGTCGTCGGTGTTGATCTCGCCGTCGACCTTGTAGACCTTCACCTTGACGGTCTCCGGGAGGCCCGCCTTGGAGGTGAACCACTCGGCGTTGGCCCAGGACTCGATGACCTTCTTGGCCGAGGCGTTGGACTTGGAGAGCGCGAGGACTTCGTCGAATGCATCATAGACGAGGGTGGTGCCGCAGAGAGCCTTGACGGCTTCTTCTGCCAGTTCGGCATCTTTCAGCGCTCCAACCAGCGGAGCGACGTTGTAGCCGCCCAGCATGGTGCCGAGGATCTGTACAGCCTCCTTCTTGGAGACCAGCGGGGACTTGACGGAGCCGGCAACGATGCCGCCGAGGAAGGATGCCTTGACCTCAGCCGCCGGGTCAACACCCGGGGAAACCCTCTCCTTAAGGAGATTGAGCAGGAATGCTTCCTTGCCCGCGGGCGGTGCCTGCAACAGTTTGCAAAGTTCCGCAGTCTGCTCGGGGTCGAGCGGCTTGGCTGGAATGCCGAGTGCTGTTCTTTCTGCTTCTTGTTTCAAATAAGCTTCGATCATGATCCCTCCTCAGAAATTATCCAGCTATTTGCGACAGTTATCGGAATGCTACAGGAAAGACGGGGTTTATTTGAACGGATACTGTATACAGTTTTTGCCCCGCTTTGTCAATTGTTGAAATGGGGAAAGTATCGGAATTCTTTAGTCGGAAGGGGTGACGGACGAGAGGTTGGCAAGGCGGAAGGAGAGAAAACGGACAGAGGCAAATCCCCCCGGCCCCCCTTTGTCAAAGGGGGGAGTTCTAAATGCGACTTTGTCAAAGGGGGAAGTCTAAACGGCCGACGCCAAGGGGAGGCGGTCTGCGGCAAGAGGATCTAACGGTCCTGCTAGTTATTCTTATCGGACCGAGAACCTGCCAGGAGTTCGGGGTGGGAGTACACGTTGAACTTGGCGGCGCGTAGATAGCCTACCAGGGTGATGCCTGCTTCATCGCAGATACGGATCGCCATGTCGGTCGGTGAGGTGCGGGAGGCTATCAGCGGAATCCCGAGAGCCGCCGCCTTGGCGGCCATTTCCGCTGAGACACGCCCGGAAGTTACCAGCAACCGCCCGGAAAGGTCGACGGCTCTCAGCAGGGCTTCACCTGCCAGCCTGTCGAAGGTGTTGTGCCGGCCGATATCCTCGGCATAGAGGAGGAGGTTTCCTTCGGTATCGCCGACGGCGGCGGAATGGACACCGCCGTGACTTTTGTATTTCTCCGCCTTTTGGGCAAGTTGTTCCATCAGGGTGAAAATCGCGGACGGCGCTACTGCATCAGGTTGCGGCACCTTTGTCAGGGCACCGACTCCAGGAAGGGTAAAAGTGATCCCGGTGCCGCACCCGGAGGTGAGGATGGGCTTGAGGTCAGGGCTGACCTCCCCCCTGATGCGGACATTGGCGATGCCGAAGTCGTTGCAGACGCTCAGCATCAGGAAATCATTGACGCTACTGACGAAGCCCTGCACCCGGAGGAAACCGGCGACCAGAAACCTGAGGTC
>NZ_JBXKJL010000065.1:0-1548 GCF_056994735.1 Geomonas sp. | reverse complement strand
ACGCCCCTGCCCCGGCCTTCGATCGCGCCATGTGCATGGAGTTCGCCATAGGCTCGGTCGGGCGCATGCTGGGCGAGGCTTTCGCCGAGGCTGACACCTTCCCGACCCGTGTCCGGCTGCCGGACGAGCCGCTCATGCTGGTCGACCGCATCATGGTCCTAGAAGGCGAAGCCAAATCGATGACCAGCGGCCGTGTGGTGACCGAGCACGACGTCCTGCTGGGGGCCTGGTACCTCGATGGCGGCCGCATCCCGACCTGCGTGGCGGTAGAAGCCGGTCAGGCCGATCTCTTTCTCTCCGGTTACCTCGGCATCGACTTCATCACCCGTGGTCTGGCCGTCTACCGTCTGCTCGATGCCGTGGTGACGTTCCACAGAGAGCTTCCGATTCCGGGCGAGACCATCAACTACGACATCCGCATCGAGCGCTTCTTCCGCCAGGGCGAGACGTACCTCTTCCGTTTCCATTTCGAGGCCACCGTGAACGGCGAGCCGCTGATGTCCATGCGAAACGGCTGCGCAGGCTTCTTCACGCAGGCTGAACTCGAGGCTGGAAAAGGCATCGTGCGCGGCGCCGTCGACCTGCGCCCGCGTTCGGGGAAACTTCCTGCAGACTGGACGGACCTTGTGCCGATGGGTTCAGCTGCGTACTCCGCGCAGCAGCTTGATACTCTCCGTCGCGGCGACCTCGCCGGGTGTTTCGGTGAACTATTCTCGGGCCTCAAAATGCACAAGCCGCTGACCATCCCCGGAGGGCGGATGCAGCTCGTGCACCGGGTTATGGAGCTTGCGCCGAAGGGCGGACGCTACCAGATGGGCTTCATCCGGGCCGAGGCCGACATTCATCCCGATGACTGGTTCATCACCTGCCATTTCGTCGACGACAAGGTCATGCCCGGCACCTTGATGTACGAGTGCTGCATGCACACGCTGCGCATCTTCCTCCTCAGGATGGGGTGGGTCGCCGAGTCGGATGGTGCCGCCTGGCAGCCGGTTCCGGGCGTGGCCAGCCAGCTCTGCTGCCGCGGCCAGGTGCTGGAGACGACCAGGGTGGTGGCCTACGAGGTGACCGTTCGCGAGCTGGGATATCGGCCGGAGCCGTATGCCATTGTCGATGCGCTGATGTACGCCGACGGCAGGCCCGTCGTCGAGATCACCAACATGTCGGTGCGGCTCACGGGGACCAATAAGGAGACGCTTCTCAATCTCTGGCAATCCGCAACCGGTCCCAACCATCCCGTTGAAGGGGTGGGAGTTCAAGGGGGAGGAGAGCTCTCCGCGGTCCAGTACGACCGCAAGCCCCCCGTCTACACGAAGCAGCAGATCCTGGCCTACAGCAACGGCAAGCCTTCCGAAGGCTTCGGCGACAGGTACCTGGTCTTCGACTCCGAAAGGAAGATCGCCCGCCTCCCCGGCCCGCCCTTCCAGTTCATGGATCGCGTCACCGCCGTGCGTGGGGAGCCGTGGAAAATGGTCGCCGGCGCCATGGCCGAGGCGCAGTACGACATTCCGGGTGGCGAGTGGTACTTCGGAGCCGACCGGCAGCCGC
>NZ_JBXKJL010000064.1:0-74366 GCF_056994735.1 Geomonas sp. | reverse complement strand
CAAGCCTGAGATCCTTGGTCCAGATGCCATCCTTGTTGTCCAACACCTTGCTGGCACTGGTGTTGAAACCCGATTCGACTCCGACTCGCTGCAGACGGAGGAAGGGCTCATATACCCCGGTGCCGGTCGGATTCCTGGTCCCCTCCATGAAGTAGGCACCGTTCAAATACCCGGAGGCCCCGTCATGGGTAAGATCCAGCATGGTCGCATTTGCAGCAGTTGCACATAACATTGAAATAAGGGCCGCCATGGTCGACATTCGTCTCATATTGTCTCCTTCGTTCCGGGGATATGGAATGTCGGAGATACAGCAACAAATGCGCCAACACCCGGGCAACTGACTTTTTCGGTGATGGACCACAGCTCGCGCCTTGACAATCGAGAAAGTGGCCGATTTAACAGGAAATATTCTCAAGTAAGAAGCCAGTGCCGCCTCGCGGCCCCTGGTCGATGCTGCAGTAACGGCTCCCATACTCGGCAGGGCGAGCTGCAGTGTAAATTTCCCCGACAGTTGCAGGTAACGCCTGTAAATCTTCCCGACAACTGTACAGCCGGAGCTAACCTTCAACTTCAATGGATCTTCTTTCCACACCTTTGTATTCGGGAGCAGGGTGCCCGGTACGGATCGGATCCACCCCTACGATCACCCAGCCCGAGCTGCGCAGAAACCGCGCCACTACCCCTGCTTCTATCAGACTGTCCAACATGAAGTCCTTGACGTAGTCGTAGCGGTTGTTGGTCCAGTGGACTTGAACCAGCATGGAAGGCCCTCCCCTTTCGTTGATCTCGGAACCGGAGTCTAATCGCGGCGGCATTGTTCCACTTGTTGATAATAAAATTTCTCTGAGATATAGCAAGAACCGGACCTTTCCAAGCGCCCACCTCACCCCCGGCACCACAAAATTCGAGTAGGTCCCGCGTCTGGGCAGCCGGAACGCTACAGCACCACGGCTGCCGCACGCAAAAAAGGGCACAGGAGTAACTCCTGTGCCCTTTCCATCATGCCTTCTATGCTACTTGCTACGCTTCTGCTTACAGTCCGATTCGGGTTGCCATGTCGGACTGGATCTGGGACTGGCCGAGAGCGATGTTGTAAACCCTGATCTCGTCGATTGTCCCCGCGAAGTACTCTCCGTAGATGCTGTCACCGCCGATCTGCAGCGGGTTTGTCGAGGTGGCCATGCTTCCGCTCTTCGCTTGGGTCGAGGCCAGTACGCCGTTCACGTAGAACCTGACATAGCTGCCGTCATAGGTGGCTGCAAGGTGGGTCCAGGTGTTGGCAGCAAGACTGGAGGCTGCGTAGGATCCGGTGAGACCGTTCCCTGTCTGTACGGCACCCATCGGCCTGGCCGAGTAAGTCGAGGTCGCTTCCAGGTAGTAGTTCTCATTCCCCTTGTAGATCACGTCCTGCCATTTCGAGGAAATGTTGCTCGCTTTTACCCAGGCCTCCAGCGTCATCGCGCTGGTGAGATGCAGCGATGCGGAGTCGGGGATATTAACCATCGAGCTGGTCCCGTTGAAGGACAGGGCGCTGCCGTATCTACCGGAGCCGGTCCAGGTAGCGTTCTTGATGGTGCCGTTGTTGCCTTTGCCGGACTTGTCGTTTACCGTGGTTCCGGTCCCCTCGTCGAAGGAGTAGGCGGCGACCAGCCCAGCGACAGGGGCAGGCGTCGTCGTCGGCAGGGTGATGGTCACCGAGGCCGAGGCGCTGGCCGAGACGTTTCCTGCTGCGTCCTTGGCCCAGGCATATGCAGTGCGGGTGCCGGCGCCGGCGAAGGTAAAGCTGGTGGGGGCGCTGGCGGTCCAGCCGGTTGCCGTGGCTGCCGGCTTGGTGGAACTTTCGCTGATCATGTAGCCGGTTACCCCGACGTTGTCGGTGGCGCTCAGGCCGGAAACCGGCACGCTGAGGGAGGTAGCAGTCGACGGCATGGTGAAGGAAGCCACCGAGGGAGCCGTAGTATCGGCGGTTGCGTTGCTTATGGTGACGGCCACCGAGGAAGACTGGCCGACGTTACCCGCTGCGTCATAGGCCTTGGCGGTGAGGGTGTAGCTGCCGTTGGCGGCCGCCGCGGTGTTCCAGCTGTAGCTGTAAGGCGCGACGTTGGTGGCAGAGAGGAGGGCACCGTTTCCGTAGAATTCGACCTTCGTTACGCCGATGTTGTCAGTGGCGGAGGCGGTCAGTGCCACAGTGCCGCTCACGGTTGCGCCGTTGGCCGGAGCCGTCATCGATACGGTAGGGGCCGTGGTATCCTTGACCACCGACACCGAGACGCTGCTACTACCGACGTTGCCGGCTGCATCATAGGCCTTGGCGGTAAGGGTATAGGTCCCCGCATTGAGGGCCGAGGTGTTCCAGGAGTACAGATAGGGTGAAGCGGTGTCCGTCACCTGCAGGGTGCCGTTGACATAGAACTCGACTTTGCTGACACCGACATTGTCGGTCGCATTGGCGGTGGCCGAAACGGTCCCGGTGACACTGGCCCCGTTGACCGGAGCAGAGATCGACACGGTGGGAGCCGTCGTGTCAGCCGGAGTCCCTCCGCCGATTACGTAGTTATCGGGAATGGCGGTGGTGCTGACCACCACGTCATCCATGGCGTACCACTGGTTGCCGTTCTGGGTGTAGTTGTTGTGGCTGTTGCCGCCCAGGAAGATGGTATTGAAACCATGCCGGGTGCTCCCCGACTCCAGGAATACCATGTCGTTGTGGGCAAGGAGGGTGGCCCCGTCATAGGCGATGGTCATGATGCCGTTCTTTTGGCCGATGGTGTTGACCTTGACATGGACATCGTAACGGTGCCAGCCGGTGTCGGCGTAGTTGGTAGTGGGGGGGCCATTGGGGGTTACCAGCCAATCATCGCCGTAGCTTCCGCCTTCATAGCTATTGCCGCTGTTCGCGCAGAAGTAGTCATCAGGAGAGGCGCTGCAACGGTAGGCCGGGAAGAAGGCGCCGAAACCTGCCTTGGCTCCTGCCCAGGACCCCCAGGTGCTCTGGTCGACGAACAAGGTGGGGTTGTTGAATCCCTGGTCGAACATGTTGGGGCTTACACTGGCCCCGGGCCAGTTGGTTACGCGGAATGTCTTCAGAGCGCCACCGACAGTCGATTTCCAACCAGCCTGCGACCTCACCCAATAGCGGATGTAGAGTTCCGGGTATTCCTGACCGAGGACCTTGGCAATCTGCCCGTCGCCCTTCCAGACACTGGGCTCATCGGGAAGGTCCGATGCCTGGTAAACGATGAGGGCCTTGCCGGCACCGGTGCCGCTATGGTCGGGCAGCAAGCCGATCGGGCGCTGAATGGAAGCAACCGGTACGTTGTGGGTTTGCGGGACGCCGGATGCGCCAGTTGAGGGCATGACCCTGTACCCATCCCACCCGCTAGGGGCGGCGGGGCAAGAGGGGGGTGTACAAGCCGTTCCGTTGATCGACATATTGGCGTTCCAGTCCGGTTTCGAGTCGAAGTTGTCTTCGAAAACGACCGCCCCGAAACACGGATACGCCAAGAGCATGAAGAGACCAAAAATTCCTGTACTGCGCCACAGAGTGCGCCTGGTTGTTGTCTTTCTACCCATTTTTTCTCCCTGATCTTTTTAACAGCCCGTTCAGGCGCTGTCGAAGGATGCGTTTCTCGCCAACCCGGCCGTCCCTGCTCGCTGCGCGGGACCCGTGGGCTTTGTGTCCCCAGGTTGCCCTGGGTTTACCTCTTCGGAAACAGGTTGAAGGAACTGCCAAACAACTAATTAGCTTTACCGCGGGCTCCTTTTCATTAGATGGTTTTTAGACATAAAAAAGCCGGGGCCGTATACTGGAAAAAAGTATTTCGGCGACCCGGCTGTCTCGGTGAGACCCTTAGGCTTTCCGTCCCATTCTCGCGAATGGTTTAGTATTGTCGTCTACCCATCAATTTTTGTATGACCCTTTATCTCAAAAAACCGGACGTAGCGATGTGACCGCCGTCACCAAAAACAAAGTCCCGAAAAAAAATCATACAATATCGATAACTTACAAGGCCAACGAAAAGGAAGTTCGATGAACTGACAGAGGGTCATTGCCCCCTCCTGCCAGCGCGGGCAAGGGACTCTCCTTGCCGGCCTGCGGATTCCCCCCCCCAGCGACCGAGGCACCTCCACCTCTGATGGCATAGTTATCAGGTATCGGCGTGGTACTCACCACCACGTCGTCAATGGCGTACCACTGGTTGCCGTTCGCGGCGAAGTTGTTATGGCTGTTGCCGCCTAGCATCAGGGCGTTAAAGCCTTTCCGGTTACTCCCCGGTTCCAGGAAAACGACATCGGTATGAGAAAAGACGACTGATCCGTCGTAGGCCACAGCCACGACGCCGTTTTTCTTACCCATGGTATTGACCTTTATATGGATATCGTACCGATGCCAGGAGGTGTCGCCATAGTTGCGGTTCGGCTGACCGTGTGGCGGAAGAAGATAGTCATCCCCATAGCTTTGGCCCTGGTACTTGTTACCGCTTCTCGCGCAGAAGTAATCTTCTGGTGAGGCACTGCAACGATAGGCAGGAAAAACGGCACCAAAGCCGGCTTTGGCACCAGCCCACCCCCCCCAGGTGCTCTGGTCCAGGTAGAAAGTCGGGTGGTTGTGGTCCTGATTGAACAGGTTCGGGCTCGCTGTGGAGCCTGGCCAGTGGGTAATGCGAAATGTCTTGAGGGCGCCCCCGGGGACCGACCTCCAACCGCTTTGGGACTTTACCCAGTAACGGATGTAGAGCTCGGGATACTCCTTCGGGAAGACCTTGGCCAGTTGCCCGTCCCCCTTCCAGACCCCCGGTTCATCAGGAAGGTCTGATGCCTGGTAGATGACCAGGGCCTTTCCCTTGGCGCTGCCGCTGTGATCGGGCAGTGAACCGATGGGGCGTTGGATGGAGATTACCGGGACATCGTGGGACTGCTGGGCAGCGGCAGCGCCACTGGACGGCATGGCGCGAAAACCATCCCACCCCTTCGGCGCCAGCGAGCAGGCGGGAGGGTTGCATTCAATCGAGTTGAGAGAGCTGTCCGCATTCCAATCGGGGTGCGAGTCGAAGCTCTCTTCGAAGATGACCTCCGCATGGACCGGAACAACCGCCATGAAGGCCATCTCGACAAGAAGTGAAAGGGCCAGTATCGCCTGCCGCACCATCCGCCATCTCCCACGTTGCCGCTCCATGCCATTTCCTCCTATCGTCTGCCGAAGTGCGTGCTCACCGCTCACCCAGCCCCCAAGCGCGCCCGGAGATCCTCGATTCTGCTGCCGATGCTCCGCCTGATTTGTTGCAGCAGGTACCTCTTCCGATACTTGTGAAAGTGTGCCAGGAAGTAGAGATATGATTTCAGCCGCCCCGCATTGTTCCTTCGCTGGAACTCCTTTTGATACTCCTTCTCGGTGGGGAATCCTTGCTCATGCCCCCTTCTTACCTTGAGGGAGAGCTGATGCATACGCTCCTGGGCAAGCATGGCTTCGGGGCCGGCAAGGAGGTCGATGCGCCCGTCGCTGCCAATGAAGGCGGGGACGCTCTGCCACTTCACCCCCCGGCCGGGCGACCACAGTATCTCGAAAAGGAGAGTCTCCCGATACTCCTTCGACCAGAGCATGTCGAAGAGGAAGTTGCCGAGACTGTAGGCGATGATCTTGTCGCGGTATATCTCGACTCCCTGAAGGACATGCGGGTGATGGCCAATTACCGCGTCGGCCCCGGCATCGATCATGGCGCGTGCCATCCGCGCCATGTCGGCCGAGGGATGGTCCAAGAACTCCAGACCCCAGTGCACCGATACCACCAGGAGACCCACCGATTTTCGCAGCCGGGTGATGTCACCCAATATCTTGTCGATTGTCCCTTCCGCGTAGGGGGTGTCGGTGCGGAAGATCCGGTCATGGACGAAGGAGTAGCCGAGGAAGCCGATCTTCTCCCCCTGTCTTTCCACCACTACCGGGGCGCAGTGCCACTCCTTCTTCGACTTCAGTCCAACCACGGAAAGGCCGCGAGCCCCGAGCAAGGCAACGGTCTCCTGGAAGGCGTCTGGGCCGTGCTGGGCGGCGTGGTTGTTGGCAAAGTTGATCACCTTGAAGCCGGCGGTCTCGAGCATTTCCGCACACTCTGGGTCGCCCCGCATGTCGACTGTGGAGAGGCGGGTTGAGTCCTCACCGCTCCTGGAAAGCACGGTCTCCAGGTTACAGAAAGCCAGGTCCGCCTGCCTGATATGATGGCTCACTTCCGCAAAGAAATGACCCGCCGGGTGAAGCCTGGCCAGGGACCTGATTCCCATCCCTTGGCAGAAAAGGCAGTCACCGAAACTGACATCCCCCACAAACATCAGGCGCAAAGTCCTTTCATCGTCGGCCATATGGGATCACCACCAGTCCCCGAGCTACCAGATAGACCGCGGAAAGGAAGAAGGCCTTCGCCGTCTCGGAGAGATTCAAGACCCGTCGGGTCTTGTAATAGACGTTCAACAGCGGGGCCAGCAAAACCACCAGCAGACAGACCCTGCCGACATGGAGCGTCAGTTCGCTTCCTGCTACCCGCTGGGCCACCGCCGCCACTGTCCAAAGCACCAGCACCAGGAGGTAGCAAATCGGCGCCGCTACACTTAGAAAATCGTCCCTTTTGCGTTCGGAACGGAAGAAGTTACGCAGAGTGCTCTGCCCCCGCCACATCTCCTTGAAGAAGAACTGTCGCAGCGTCTTTGGTTCGTCCAGGTGACGCACCGAGGTCAGGTCACTTAGAAGCAGCTTCGCATGGCGACTGAGACGATACCCCAAGTCGGCGTCTTCGCAGGTTTCCAGGGTCTCGTCGAAGCCTCCCACCCGGCAAAAGAGCTCCCGTCGCAGGACCAGGTTGAAAGACGACAGCCACGGCACCGCGCGCGTTCCCTTGGCACGCCCCGTCGAACAGAGATGCTGCCAGGTCTCTTCCACCCAGGGGGCTGTCGCCTCGGGGGGGGCGCCCACGAAGCCGATACATCCGGAGTCGGCATCATCCTGCAACAGCTCGGTCCCACGCTCCAGCCAGTCCGGGGCCGGGACGCAGTCGGCATCGAGAAATGCGACATATGCCCCCGTTGCCAAGGCTGCGCCGCTGTTTCGCACCGAGGCAATGGTGCCGCCAGCTTTGGACACAAGCTGCACACGACCGGTGCTTAGGAAAGGTGTCACCATTGCCACCGTACTGTCGGTCGATCCGTTGTCGACTACCACTATACGATAGCAGTCGGGTGCGAGGGTCTGGCTCAAGACGGCTGTGAGGCAGCTTGAGATGTACTGTTCCTCATTCTTCGCCGGAATGATAACGGTGATCAGTGGTTCCCCCATGTCCCTGCCCCTCATTTTGTTGTAGTAACGAGGTGAAACAGCGCAGCTTCCCGGAGCGCTCCTTCGGCAACTCCCGCACCAACTCGACCCGTACTTCCATCGATGGTGGCAGCAGCTTCTTCATCTTTTCCACCAGGTGACCCTTGATAAGCTCAAGATCCCCCTCCGCCCTCAGCATGATCTCCAGTGAGTTCAACTCCCTCTGCACCACCTTGAACTGCTGCACCAGTCCAACCCTTTTGGGCAGCTCGTTTAGGGCGTACTCGACCACGTAGGGATCGAGCTTGCGACCGTCCGGACAGAGGACAAAATCGTCCTTTCTCCCCAAAAGCTCCTCCAGCACCTTGAGCTGGCGGCCGCAGGAACACCCGCGCGAGGAAATGGTCCCCCTGTCACCAAGCACATAGCGGATAAAGGGGAAGAGGCGACCATACAGCTCAGACACCACGATGTCCCCACCCTCCCCGGCCGGAGCCGGCAGCGTCTCGACCATCAGGTTCTCCATCAGATGAATGGTCCCTTCGGGGCAGCCAAAGCCTACGATCCCGACCTCGGTGCAGCCGTACTCCTGGGTCACAGGGCAGCCAAAGACCTCCCCGATGGCTTCCAGCTGATAGGAAAAGACCATCTCCCCGGTCAGGATCACCGCCTTGATCTTGAGATGAGACAGGTCGACCTGCTCCTGCCTGAAATAGTTGCAGAATTCGAAGACGGCCTGGGCGTAGCCGTAGACATACTGCGGCCGGAAACGCTCCATCCGTTGCAGATAACGCAGGTAGGTCGCTTCCTGGAGGTCAAAGGCCGAGAGCCTTATCCTGTTCAGAAGGGTGTCCTGCGCCAGGGTTTTCAGCCTGCCAGCTGGAGTCAACGGGTGTCCCCATACCCTCGCCTGTCGATCACCGAGGCCTACGCCATACCAGGAGTAGTTGCGATACAGGATGGCGTCCATGTAGGTCAGCGATTCGTGGTCCTTATAGAAAACCAGGGGTTTTCCGGTCGACCCGCTGGTAGACCTCTTGAACTTTCTGCCTCGATACGGCCCACTGTGGTCGGCAGACTGGTCCAGGAGCTCCTTTTTGGTCAGCACCGGAATCTTCTCCACGTCCGAGCGCGTCATGAGGTCTGAAGGGGAGACGCCGGCCTGCTGGTACTTGTTCCGATAGAAGGGAATGGAGGTGTAGGCATATTCGAAGACCCGCTTGAAGGCGGCAAACTCCTCATGCTCGGCCTCTTCAGCCAGGCGATACTGCGTGGTCTCGAACCGCTTCAGCAAAGGCCAGATGTTCTGTCCCCTTGACAGCAAAACCGGACTCCATACCAGGTATTTCGCCACTGCACTGTGCATGGTCCATACCTCCGAATTGAGCCTTGCGGGAAAGACATCAACCCCGCCCGTTCAGCACCCTTACTACCTTCCTGGAAATTTGGTCGAGCTCTCGGGTCAGTTGCCCAACCTTTCGCTGTTTCTCGGCCGACAACGCGTCCCTGAAAACCCGGCAGGTCCATAATACGCAGCGGATCGGCCGATCCTCCGGCGCCAGGTCGCACCCCTGCGGGCCCAGGCGGGGACAGCACCTCGAGTGCTCGCCGGATGCACCTGCAGTCTCGTTCGAGGCAGGCCTGACACTGTCGAGGATGATGCGGTGAATCGGCTTCGGGCGCCAGATTGCTCCGTAAGTGGTGAGCGGTTTTTCGGAGAAGGCTCGGACGTGAAAGTCGACGGCGGTAAAGTGGTCGTAGTCACCTTTGCAGCAGGCACCACAGGTAATGCAGACGCTGACCCCGCTGGTGAGCTCAGCCAGGGCGCGATGGATCTCCCTGCGCCTGTCATTCAACCGGTTCATATTCTCGGCTGTGCCGGTAAGGCGGTAAGACAGCAGATGATAGTTTCTTTCAGGCTTGTGAAACCACAACCAACTCTGATATTTCAGCATCAGCTACCTCCTGTGGTCTTTAAGTCACATGGTCTTCATGACCGACTCCATCCTTTGCATGAAGATCTCCTCGCTGTAGCTTCTTTCCACCACGCGGCCCAGGCTGTCGGTGACCCGCCGGTAGTTCTCCTCATCCTGAAGCCAGTTGAACTTGGTGATGAAGTTTTGCCTGTCACTGAAGTGGACGACGTTCTCGCCGTCCTCCAGCCCCAGACCATAAGCACCCTTCACCGTGGAAAAAACGGGCCTCAGAAACTTTCCGGCCTCCAGAATCTTGATGCGGGTTCCGCCGCCCACCAGCACCGGAACAACCAGCGCGTGGCAGCTTTCGTAATAGGGCAGCACGTCTGGGGGATTCTCCACCAGCTGTATGCGCGCGTTGCCGGCAACGGCCGCCTTTAGCTTCTCCCGTGGGTCTTTGCCCACCACCTGCAACCGAAGATCCTTGAGTTCTTCGGGGAGTTTCTTGAAGATCTCGTTGATGAACCAGAGGATCCCGGCCTCGTTGGGCTGATACGACAGTGCACCCACAAACAGCAGTGATCTGTTGCGGTAACCGGAGCGCCTATAGGATGCGGGCACCGCCTTCTTGGGGATGATATTCGGGACGACGAAGAGCCTGCCACCCGCGGCGCGGTGGGATATTTTCGCCCGGTCATCTTCCGAGCAGAGCAGTACCCGCCCCAGCTCAAGACATCTCAGCTGGTAGCGGCGAAACACCGCCTTATCGATAGCGGCCTTTATCCTGTCCATACCGTGCATGGCACCGTGCATGGCGTCATACAACTCGCTGCTCATCAGGTCGTCCACATCAAGCAACACCCTTTCCCTGTACTGCGGGGGCAACCCCAGAAGAGGATAGGCATTAAGAGAGTATCTGCAGAGAATGATGTCGTACTGTTCTGTCGTTATCACCTCCTGCACGTACTGCACAGTCTCCGGCCCGAAGTTCTCCACTACCCACGGCTTACCCCCCACCAGCTTCGAACGCAGGGTCTGCAGGATGTTGTCGCAACGATCCTGGCAGCTGCATCCGATTTCCAGATAGAACTCCTTCCTGAAGGGCGACGGCGAGGGCAACGGCTCGCTGGGGAGCTGACTCCGATAGCACATCAAATCGACCTCGCCACGCTCCTTGAAGAACCTTACAAAGTGCATGGTGCGCATCCTGCTCCCCTTGTCCTCAGGCAAAGGGTGGTCGACGGAAAGGATTAGTGTCTTCATGAAACCGTCACCTCCTCTGACCTTACTGCCACCGCTCCTCCTGTCAAACGTTTCTGACAAGAGCTCCTCTACCCCAGGGAAATCGCATTCCGCCCAAGGCTGGCAGGCAATGGCAGAGCGCAGCCTCGTGCTCACTTCTCTGCCACGGTAAGGTCTCGATCTACTCCGGCATGGAAAAGCGCATCCTTTTGAGCTTCGACAAGATGAGGTTGGCGTGCTCCTTTGGCAGGCAAATAGGGAGCGCCACGCTGAGAAAAGCGACCGTGACGACGGCGCTTTTGAGAAAGACCGCGGCATAGCTGGTCGCTCCCGACTGAAGGAAGCTCACCGCGAGCAAAGCTACCAAAGTCCCAGCTGCCCCTCCCGAGTAGGAGCGCAGCAGATAAACCCACACATTCAGCTGCAACAGACGGCAGGTACAGGCAATGATGACCAGGGAGGCTAAAACCAAAGGAACCATAGTGGCGAAGGCAACCCCTTCAATGCCATAGCGGCGTGACAGTGTGAGACTCATGGCAAGATTAACCAGTGCCTGGACGGTGAGAATATAGGCAAGGATCTTGTGTTTGCTGATCCCCTTCATGATGCCGTGGGCGATCAACTGCGAGGTTGACATTCCAAACCCAATGAGCAACAGACGAAGCACCTGTTGAGAACGCTGGCCGATCTCAGGCCCCATCCAAAGGCGGATGAAGTCGTCTCCATAGAAATAGAGGGAAATGACAGCCGGCATGCTGATCAGGAGGGTGTAGCGGGTTCCCATTACGTAAAGATTGACGTTTCCCGGTTGCTCGCCGGTAGCCTCGTTGGCGCTGATTATCGGCACCAGCACCGAGACCATGGCCCAGACGAATTGACCGAGGTAGTCCAGAAGGCTCGCGGGAATGGCGTAAAAAGTTACATTGGCCACTCCTACCATGGTCCCTATGACCAGGGAGTCGGTGTAGAACAGGAACTTCAGGGCGATTGCAATTACGAAGCTGTAGACGCTATAGCTAAAGATGAGCTTGACAGTTTCAGCTGTGACACAATCCCGGCTGAAGAAAAGAAATCTATGTCGCTTTCTGATGCGCCAGTATTGGCAGAGGGCTCTGGTCATGGTAGCCAGCAGCTGCAACATTGCCAGAGTGAGGAGACCGTGTCCCTTGCTCAGCAAGTACAGCAGTGCCATGTACTTGAGGGCGGTGACGACCACCGAGGTCGCGTTAATGAACTTGAATTCCTGCAGGCCGCAGAGGCAACCGAGTAAAACCGAAAAGACGAGGCCGCAGGCGAGGTCCATCGCCGAAAGGACGAAGACGGCGTACAGGTAGAAGCGCGGGATGTGGTAGAGCTTGAAAAGAAAAGGGAAGTAGTAGCCAAAGATGAGGGAGAAGACCAGCAGACCAGCAGCAACAATGAAAAAGATAGCCATCGAGGTCGAGTAAATTTTTTGCGCCTGTCCCCGGTCATTGACAGCCGTACTGCTGGAGATGTAACGGACGATAGCAGTATTGACGCCGAAATCGAGAACGGTGAAGTAACCTGTCACCGAAACCACCAGAGTCCAGACACCGTATAGCTCGTTCCCCAGCGAGTGCACGATGACGGGGCTCGCCAGGAAGGAGATGGCCACACCGACCAGCAGCCCCGCCCAGTTGGACAGTATATTCTGCACCACTTTCTGGTTGGTCACGCTCAAGATCCGCCCCTGGCATCCGCTTCCCGGCAAAAGGCGACGAGTTCCGCAAAAGCCATCCCGTCCAACTCCGACTGTCGTCCCAGGGCAATATAGCCCTGCACGGACAATTCCATGAGAAAGAGCAGCATCAGGTTATGGTGCAGCTGCAGGTTCAGGCCCCGTCTTTCCAGGAAAGTAGCTATCTTTCCCATGGCGTATCGAGAGACCAAGTCTTCTCCCTGGCAAAAAAGCGGGAAGGTCCTGGTGAAGCTGCTTGCCCCAGCGCGGCATCCCAGATGGACGAGAGTCGCCGAGATCATCATCCAGTAGTAATCAAAGAAAGGTGCCCTGCCTTCGGCGGCCCTCTCCCAATCAACAGCAACGAGAGTGTCGGCTCTCACTACGAAGTTCCCGGGCCAGAGGTCATTGTGGGCGGTAATGGTAGTGACCATCCCGCCTGCGCCGGCAACTTCTGCGACACTCATGGCGGCTCTTTCCATGATTCCACTTTGCCCACGGTCCACGCCGTACAGGCTGGAGAATGCTTGAAAGAGGTGGTGGTAGCATGAGGCCACCGGTTTCGGTGCGGTGGTGAAGTGACCTAGGTAATCTTCGAACCACTCATCGAGGCGATCCAGGATGAGGCAGATGCCGTCGAAGTTTTGCGATAGCGAGAGAAGATGGAGAACTTCCAACAAGGTTCTTCCCTTGATATATTCCTCGCTGTAGTAGGTCCGATTCCTGATGGCGATTCGGTCGCCCACGCGCGGAAGGCACTTCACTTTTGCCGTATTGGCCGAAATCGTCTGCATGGTTGAGTACTCTTTATCCATCATCCTCTGATACTCCGGGTTCGCCGTAGTCTTGACGATGACCCCGCTGCCGGAGCGTATGGTCTCGACAGCGCAGAGAACGACTTTCCCGGCGGGGTTGGAAAAGAACATGAAGTCGATTTCGGCGAGGATGTTGTTCAAGAGTACAGTGGATGCGCCACTTTTCCACTGCGGTCCTGCGGTAACTATGTACCTCTTCTCGGCGCGCAGGGAAAGCGGCAGCCACGAAAGCAATCGCTGTCGAAGGAAAGGCAACCGTCTGACATGGCTGGCGGCGTAGGCACGGTAGCCGACGGCATTGCCGGCATCAAAAAAGCAGGACATGAGGCCGTCGTTCAGGTAGAGAATTTTTCTCTGGAGAGTGTGAGCCCCGGTCAGCTTGGCTAGCAACGGGAAGAGGAGATAGCTGACAAAACAACCGCGGTCGAAAGAAAAAATGGTCGGGCCACTCGCTGCACCTTCTGTGGAGAAGGCCTGTAGCCTCGTGCGCTGCTTTGGCCAATCGACAAAGCGCCACCCCCCCTCCTCCATCTCCCCGGCTGGGTCGAGAAAAAGAAGCAGGTTCTTCTCAAGCTGGCCGCAAGTCAAATCTCTCCTCCGGGTGAGACCAGGGCGGCAGCGGCGCCGGAACTCGCCGGTTCTGGGCTTGCCTTAGCAGTCCTGGAGAGGATACCGATCAAGGCGAGTTGGACGTAGAGCAAGACCACAAGGATGGCATCTATGAACAAGATGCAGACGGTGAATCCTGTCACGCCGGCGCTAAGACCCGCGAGCCAGGTCAGTTGTGTTCTTTTCTCCGGAGAGGCGATGGCCAGACGCCGGGCCCGTAACCCGCCTCCGATCCCCCCCGTTATCAGCAGGAAAAAAGGAAGGGCTCCCATTAACCCGCAGTCCGAGAGAAGCTGGATGAAGGTGTTATGCGTCACCTTTTTGTCCTCTTCCCTGAACACCCATTTTCTGAAATCCTCATCAAGTTCGGGAAACCTGTTCTCGTACCGCATCTTCGCCACCGGGTAGGTCAGGAAACCGGTGCCGAAGATGGGGTTGTCGGAAAAGACCATCAGCCCTGCCTGCCAGAGCACGAGGCGTGAATTCCCCGAGGACTCGGTAGTTTCCCCGTTTCTAAGGGTGTTCATCCGCTCGAAGTAGGCCTCGGTTGCAAACGGCAATGCCACTACCGTCATCAGGGCAAAGGTGATGAGGATCTTCCCGAAACGTCTCGAGTAAAAGCCGAATGCAGCCACGGAAGTTACCAGCCCCAACAGGCCTCCTCGTGACTTGGTGCAGATCACCAGCACGACCATGATGGCAACGATGGCCGCCCCCTTCCAGAAATCCTTGCGGTCCTCGCTGCCAAACATTTTGGCAAGGCCCACTGGAAGGAAGAGGACAAAGGCGGCGGCTATGCCGTTAGAATCGGCCCAGCCGTTCCCCCCCAACCCCTCGAGCCTTTCGTTGCCGCGCAGTTGCTGGTCGATCCCCCAAAGCCCCAGGAAGGCAAAGCATCCCAGCAGTACGTTCTCCAGCGCCCTCACCTCGGTGAATTCCTGGATGACGAGATAGACGAAGGCGCAGATGACGAAGCCCTTGAGGATCTCCAAGACATAGTAACCACCGCGGAAGACAGGATACTGGGCGAAGAAGGTGGATAGGAGGACTCCGAAAGCGAGCCACACCATCAGCAGGAATTCGGGATTTTTTATGCGCCCCAGGTTGCCGAAGTTGCCGTTGCGGAAGGCGGAGACGATGACCAGCGAGGCGTAGAGCATGAAGACGTAGGCCCCAGCACCGCTCCCCCCCCAGAACAACATCTCCGGCCGCACCACATTGGCGCCCAGGTAAATCGCCAGCGCATAAAGCGGGCGCTTCAGGACGAAGGGAACTGAGATAACGACAAGTACTAGCAGTGCCATCTCGCGCACGTCACATCCTCCCGTTCCTGCCGAAGCACAGGGAGCGCCCCTTACCGTCACCCCGGTACAGATCCAGGTAAGACGCCATCATCTGGCCAAAGGAGAAACTCTCATCCACTCGCTTCATTGCCTTGGTGCCCATGGCTTTCGCCAGCACCGGATTTCCCAGCAACTCCAGGACCCTGGCAGCCATCTTGCCCTCCTCTCCCAGAGGCACGAGATAGCCAGTTTCACCATCGACAACGACTTCGGGATTGCCCCCTACCGCGGTAACGACGGCGGGAACGCCGTTGGCCATGGCTTCAAGCAAGGTGACCGAAACCCCTTCGGTAAAAGAACTCAGCAAGAAGACGTCGAAGACTCGCATCAGGTCTGGCAGATCGTGCCGAAGGCCTACAAATCTGACTTGGTTTTCTAGCTCGAGCTCACTCGCCAGTTCACGCAGCGCGCTTTCAAGGCTCCCTGTTCCCGCCAGCAGTAGCAGGGTCTGAGGTCGAACCTTTACCACCTCCCTGAACGCGCGCAACATCATGGGGAGGTTCTTGATCCGGTCGAAACGGGCAGCGGTGCCCAGCACAGCAAAGCCTTCCGGAATCTCCAACTCGCTGCGTTTATCAGCAACCTTGGCCACACCCTGCACTTTGCGAAGGTCGACACCGTTGTGGATGACCCTGATCCGCCCTCCCGGGAAGCGGTCGTATCTGATCATGGCTTCCCTGGTACTGCAGGAGATGGACACGAGGTGGTCGATTCTTGTTCCCAGCAAGGGGTTGATAAGCTTCCTCTTCCAGCTCGGTCTTTCGGGGTACAGTCTCCCATGCTCGGTGAAGACAAGTTTAACACCTGGCAGGGCCATGACGGAAAGGCAGGAGTAAAATAGCGGGTTGTACTGATGGGCGTGAACGACGGAAATTCCCTCGGAAAGCATGATCTCCCGCAGCCACATCACCAGCCCCCAGTCAAGGATCGATTTCGGCCGGCGGAAAAAGAGGGGAATTCCTGCTTCCGAGAAACGCTCCCGCAGCGGCCCGTCCATTTCGATACAGCAGATGACCGGTCTGAAGCCGCTAGCCGGCAGATTGATTGCCATGTTGTAGGCGAGCATTTCTGCTCCGGCAATCCCAAGAGACCAGACCACATGCATCACCCCCGGCAACCTCGTTCCCTTTTCGTGGCTCAAGCGCGCCTCCCGGAGAATCTAGAACCGCAGGTAGATAAAGCTCTGAGTGGTGGCCCCGCAGAAAGTGATGAGATATACCAGGCATCCATAGACGGCACCGTTTAACCAGAGTGGAGTCCTGTCCAGCCATTGAAGCGGATGCGGGCTCGATTCGGCACCGGTCAGGCGCCGCGAGAGCTGTGCCCACGCGGCATAGAGTAGGAGTATCAGCAGCATGGCCCCGGTCTCCCCAGAGGACCGTGTAGGGAAGAGCGGTTGCCACCACCTTCCGTCGCCGGTGGCCATTTGCAAGACGCTCGCTGAAAGACCAGTAATGCCCTTAAGGCTGACGTACCAGGCGTCGTGCAAGCTCGACGCACGGAAAAAGATCCAGGAGAAGCATACGAGATGAAAGGTTACCATCTGCTGCCACACGGCAAGCGCCTGGCTTTTCTCGATTCCCAAGGCTTTGTACCACCTCCTTTTGCTCTTGCTCATGAGGACGCTGCCGCCCAAAAGTGTGCCGTGGATCGCTCCCCAGACGATGAAGTTCCAACTGGCGCCGTGCCATAAACCGGACGCCAGGAATGTGAGGATGAGGGCTATGGGGGTTCCCCACTGCGGCCACTTTCGAAAACCAAACTGCAGCGGCTTGAATATGTAGTCGAGTATCCAGCTTGAAAAGGAGATATGCCAGCGCCTCCAGAAGTCGGCCATCGAGGTGGCGAGGTAGGGCGCATTGAAATTCTGGGTGAGCCGAATATTGAAACAGCGGGCCACACCGAGGGCCATATCGGTATAGCCCGAAAAGTCGAAGTAGAGCTGGAGGGCAAAAAGATAGGTGGCGACTAGAAGAGAGATCCCCTGGTGGGCCTCAACATTGCCGTAGACCGGGTCGACAAAGGTAGCGAGACGGTCGGCGATAACCACCTTTTTGAAGATCCCCCAAAGAAAGAGGTGGATTCCCGAAACGAGGTTTTCCCACCTCAACGGCGCAAGATCACGTAGCTGAGGCAGTAGCGCCCCACCACGCTCGATAGGCCCCTGGAGCAGTTTGGGAAAGAAAGTGATGTAGAGGGCGAAATATCCGAAATGGCGCTCCGGCTCCAGCATCTCGAAGTAGACGTCCAGCAGGTATGATATCCCCTGGAATACGTAGTAGGAGACGCCGATGGCGGCGTAGGCCGTGGCCTGGGCAGTGAAATTGAAGGACATTATGTGCAGGGCCACTTTCAGGTTTTCCAGCAGGAAAGGCAGGTATTTCATCCAGAAGAGCAGCAGGACATTCAAGGTGATGCCCGTTAGGAGCAAAAACCGCTTGGTCACCGGGTTCTTCGAGCGAGAGATCAGAACTCCACAGCTATAGCAGAGGCAGGTGACGGCAAGAAGAACCATCAGCAAGGAAGGGTCACCTAGCCAGGCGTAGAAAAGGTAGCTTCCAGCCAGCAGCACCGCCCAACGGGCTGTTGCCGGCACCTGCGAGTAAACCAGCAGGGCTGCGGGGACGAAAATGATATAGACAAGAGAAGTGAAGCTCATCTCAATTCACCCATGACGGCTTGTGGACGTCGAATCGCGGATAGCGGCACCGAGTCAACCGCGGTGCCCCTCACCACCTCGGCCACGCCTCGAGCAAAAAGAGCTGCCCCTTTGTCGGTATAGTGGACGTTATCGCCAAAGTACTCGGAAGTCTTCGGAATGAGCTTATCTGTCTCGACCAGCAAGGCCCCCTGCTCTGCCGCTACCGATCCGATGACGGCGTTGTACTGCTGGAAGGCGTCGATCATCCCCAAGAGTGAGAGTTCGATGCAGAACCTTCTGTTGTCCAGGAATATCTCAAGATACCTTTCCACGTTGTCTTTGTTGATCAGGGACGGATAGGTAGTCAATACTACCCGGGCGCCATCGGCTTGCAGCGCTGCCACGGTTGCCGCGAGCTCGTTGTGGAAGCCGACCAGATGGCTGGCGGGGACGGAATCCCTGGGTTTGCGGCCCTTCAGGCGTTGGAACTCGATCTCTGCAAGCTGTTTTTGCAGGACATACAACTGCCAGCGCCTGAGCAGATCCGGGAAACTCGCGGCAAGACCCTGTTTCAATGCCTGTTTGCCCTTGGGAAGAGATCGGAGTTGTTTGAGTCCCTCGTTCACCGCTGCCTTTTTTGAAGGGGTTATGGCGTCGGCAGCGTCAAGCTTTGCCGCCGTCGGTTGCGGGCTTCTTTCCTGGGAAGTGAAGTAGAATAGGGGATTAACGACCAGCACTATGATGTCGGGTCGAAACGGAGCCAGGTAACTGTCGAAATAGCGGCCATACTTCTTGAGGCTCAGACCGGCAACGGAAGCATTTAACACCTCATAGCGGGATTGGCCCAATAATGCCTGCAACTGGGCAGGCCACTCCTTTCCCGAAGTTTCATAGAGGCCGTAGGTCTCTGACGACCCCAGACAACCTACCCTCACCTTGCCGGCAGCCTTCCTCTTGGAGATCTCAGGGCCGCGGAACCCGTAGCTGTTATTACGCCACTTCTCGAAGCTCGCCATGGGGACGTTAAAGGGGAGGCCATTGCTACTGCTTCGCAGGTTCTCCGCAGAGTACGGCGCTGTCGGCGATGCCTGATACGTCAGATAGTCATCGAGCCTCGCGCAAAGCTCAACGGCCAGGAGGAATGCACAGAACGCTCCGGCCAGCACCGCTGACCTCTTCAGGTATGAAAGGAATTTTAAACCTACGCTCCGCAAGGCTGGCTAGCTCCTATGCTCCATCCGTTTAATCAGGTTCCCGACCTTCTTCCGACCTGGTTCCCCCTTCCACTTCCTAGATATCCAGCGTTGACACGTCGCCCGGGTCGAGGCCTAGGTAGCGTGCCTTAAGCAGTCGCCGCATGATCTTGCCGCTTTTATTCTTGGGTATGGCGTCCAGGATGAAAATCTCCTGCGGGGTAGCGACCGAAGAGGCCTTATTAGCAACATGCAGCCTCACGCGCAGTTCCAGTTCCTCGGTCCACGCCTTGCCCTCGTGCAGCGCCACGAAGGCCACCACCTTTTCGAACAGGAGGTCATCGGGAACTCCTATTACCCCCGATTCCGCGATCTCTGGAACCTCCAGCAGGGCGCACTCGACCTCGAATGGGCTGATCAGGTGACCGGCCGTATTTATGATGTCGTCGCTGCGCCCCATGAACCAGAAATAGCCGTCATTGTCGCGCCTGGCAGTATCGCCGGTCCAATACCACCCGTCGTGGAACTTCTGGCGATAGACCTTTGCATTCCCCAGGTAGGTGATGAACATCGACTCCCACCCAGGCCGCAGGCAGAGGTTCCCCTGTGCGCCACTGGGCACCTCTGTCCCGTCGTCAGCCACAATGGCAGCCTCAATGCCGGGAAAAGGTAACCCCATCGATCCTGGTCGTATCGGGCGACCAGGAGAGTTGGCAATCATGATGGCGCCGGTCTCCGTCTGGAACCAGGTGTCGTATATCTCCTTGCCGAGAATCCTTCTGCCCCAATGAATCACCTCGGGATTGAGCGGCTCCCCCACGCTGCAGATGTGACGCAGCCTGGACAGGTCGAATCTTTGAAAAAGGGAGGGATCTTCGCGCATCAGCATGCGCAGCGCGGTCGGCGCCGTGTACCAAACTGTCACCTTCTCCGTTTCCAGGGTCCTGAACCACTCCTCGGCGTCGTAGGCCCCGCCGTGGTGGATCTGGGTGACGCCAAGGCTCCATGGAGCGATGACACCGTAGGACGTGCCGGTAACCCACCCCTGGTCCGCGGTGCACCAGAAGATGTCATCATGGCGCAGTCCCAGCACGTGGATGGCGGTGCGGGCCTGCAGGGGAAGGCTGCCGTGGCAGTGCAGCGCTCCTTTGGGCTTTCCGGTCGAACCGGAGGTGTAATGAAGCAAGGACGGCGTCTCCGCAGCGGTATCGGGAATGGTGAAATCTTCACTCGCCTCCTGCATCAAAAGCGGAAAGCTCAAAACCTCCCCGCACAGATGCTCCTCCAGATCGGTGACGATGATGTGCTTGAGATCGTGCAGATGGTGGCGGATCCTGGTGAGCTTCTTGAGCAGGCTTTGCCGCGTAATGATGCCGCTGGCCCTGGAGTCAGCCAGGCGGTCAAGCAGTGCATCATCGCCGAAATTGGAAAACAGTGTGCCGGTCACCAGGCAGAGCTTTAAAGAGCCGAGGATGGCAACGAACTGCTCCGGAACCTTGGGCAGGAACGTAAAAAAGACGTCACCTTTTTGATAACCAAGGCCTTGTAAGACGTTGGCAAAGCGGGAGGTGAACCGGTCCAACTCCTCGAAGGTGTAATCCCTGACCTCGCCATGAGCGCCCAACCAGCGAAAGGCGCGCTTTTCGGAAAGGCCTCTTTGACACTGTTCTGCCGTACAGGCATGGCCGATATTTATGGACATACGCTTCTCTCCTTTAGGTTTTGGCATCTATGGATCAGGCTGCGGCCCTAGGCCGGCAAACCAGGCATAGTAATCTTCCATGACCCTTACACGGCGGGCGAAAGAGAAGTGCTGCTCGATCCTCTCGCGGGACCGCTGGCCACACGATTGCCGCAGGAGGGGGTCGCGAAGGATGGAGACCACCCTTGCAGCCAGCGCCACTGAGTCGCCTGCGGAAGCCAGGAACCCCCCCTCGCCGTCCTCAAGAACTTCGGGGATCCCCCCGACGCTCGTGGCCACAGACGGGATACCCAAGGCCATGGCTTCGAGCAGCGTGTTAGGCATTCCTTCGGTAAGGGAAGTTATCAGGAAGACGTCGAAGGATGCGTAGACATCGCGCAGATCGTTGCGGTGGCCGGTAAAGCGGACGAGGTTGGAGATGCCCAGCCGGGAAACCTCGGCGCGCGCCTTGGCCAGGTCGTCGCCGTAGCCGTCACCGACAATGACGAAAGTGGCGTTTGGTACTTTCTCAGCCACCATCTGCGCCGTCCGGTAGAAGGTTGGGAGGTCCTTCTCACCGGAAATCCGCGCCACGGTCCCTACCAGAAAACCGTCTGCCGGGATTGCCAGTTCCTCCCGCAGCACCGGCCGTGCCATGTCACGCCGCCATGCCGCCGCATCGATGCCGTTTGCAAGAACGACCACGTCCCGCCCCGGAACACCGTTGTCTATGAGACGTTTACGAGTATCTTGGGAAATAGTGATGATCGGCTTGGCGAAACGACGCATGAGGAAAACCTGAACCCACTGCCGGGCCCTTAGGGCCAGATACTCCCTCTGCGAAGCGAACTCCTCCCGACGCGCTAACGTGTGAGAGTGGCAGGTGTACATGATCTTTAGTCGAGGCGTGGTCAGCCTGAGCAGCCAGGCGTAGAGCAACGTTTTGTCGTCGTGGGCGTGGATGACCTTCAGTTCATGCTCCTTCACGAGCTGCTTCAGCGTCCTCAGGCAGGCGCGATCGACAATACCGCCATCAACCACGTCAGTGTAGTTGATCGCCAGACGCCGCGCCGTTTCCGGGATAGAGAACTGGTCGTCATGGGGTTGGCGCAGGTAGGTCACCAGTACATGCACCCGATCCGGGTCGTGCTGCGCCGCTGAATTGAGGACCGTCTTGTCGGGGCCGCCCCCCCCCTTGTAGGTACCTCTGAGGTCCATTACCCGCGGGATGACAGATCGTCGGGGCTGCGGCCTAACCTCCGCACGGAGCGGCTTGAACTGCGAAGGAGAACCGACGGCCACGGTATCGGGGGGCATGTCCTTGGTGACCACCGCGTTGGCTCCTATGATACAGCGGTCGCCGATGACAATCTCGCCGATCACCTTGGCCCCCGCGCCGAGCATCACGTCGTTGCCGATCCTGGCCGCCCCCCCTGCCCCTCCCCGGTCGCCTATGGTGACACCCTGGTAGAGGGTGCAGTTATCGCCGATCACTACGGTTGGATGGAAGATGATGCCGCCGAAGTGGTGGATGCGCAGCCCCCTGCCGATCCGGCAGCAGGCAGGAATCGAGATGCCGGTGGTAATCTCAATGAACCGCTCACAGAAAAAGCGTAGCGGCTGCCCTGGGATGCGGCGCTCATGGAGCCAATTAAAAAAACGGTAAACCACTATGGCCTGAAATCCCTGGGACATGAGACCAGAGAGCAGGGTGCGCATCGTCGGCTTCCCAGAGGGGCTGAGGCGCTGCAAATCGGTTTTCAGATAGTCGAACATGTCACTTCTCCAGGTACTGCCGGTGCCACAGCGCAAAGGAGAGGAGGCTCCAGAGAAGGGTCCCTTGATGGCCCTTGCCCGCTCGGTGCTCATCGAAGATGCGCCGAACTTGCTCCAGGTCCAGGTATTCCCCTAACGCCGTGTTGGAAAGCAGGCTTTGCTCTACAATCGGGCGGAGGTCGTGACGGAACCAGTGGTCGAGGGGCACCGTGAAGCCGTGCTTGCGACGCTCGAGGATTGACTCCGGGAGGAGGCTTTGGAAAGCCTTCTTGAGCACATGTTTTTTGCTGCGCCCCTTGATCTTCAAGGTGCTAGGGAGTGAGGCCGCGAATTGCACCACCCGGTAATCGAGCAAAGGCGCTCGGACCTCCAGGGAGTGGGCCATGCTCATACGGTCGACCTTGGCCAGGATGTCCCCCGGGAGGTATGTCTTGATGTCGGTGTAGAGCATGCGGGTGATATGATCAGCGTCGCGCACCTTATCCCAATACCTGAGTGTGTGCTCGGCCGGGTCGTAGCCAAGGCATTGGGCCCGCATCTTCGCGGAGAGCAGCCTTTCCAGAACAGCATCCTCAATGAATGTGTTGGTGCGATAGAAGGCCCGACCGGGATCCATCAGCGCGCCGTGGGCAAGGGTGCCGGCCTTGCGCCAAAGTGTGCCGCGCCGGCCGCAGGCAAGTCTCCCAACGGTCCTGAGCATCATCCGCGGGACCAGGCGGCGCACCTGGTCCTCCCAGAGGTCGGTGATGTATTTTTGATACCCGCCGAAGTTTTCGTCGCCGCCGTCACCAGCAAGGGCAACGGTGACCGTCCGTCGGGCCAGCGCCGACACGTGGTAGGTTGGCACCGCGGAAGAGTCGGCAAACGGCTCATCAAAGAAACGAGGGAGCAGCGCGACCGTTTCCACTAGGCTCTCTCCGACCTGGTATTCGCTGTGCTCGGTTCCAAAGAGGGAAGCGATCTCCCGAGCGAAAGGAGTTTCGTCATGGTCCCTGTCGGCAAAACCTATCGAGCACGTCTTTACCGGGGAGGAGGAAGCCCGGGCCATGAGCGCAACGACGGCGCTGGAATCGACCCCCCCGCTCAGGAATGCTCCCAGCGGGACTTCCGCTATCATCCGGCAGGCGGTGCTATCCTCCAGCAGCCGGAGGAGCTCTGAAGCGGCATCGTCTTCATCGATGGGGCTGCTGCGGCGCGAGAAGTCCACGTCCCAATACTCGACGGTACGAGGTGCCTCCCCTGGTCGCAGCACAAGGTAGTGGCCGGGGAGAAGTTTGGCTATCCCCTTGAATATTGATTTTCCTTCGGGTACGTAGAGGTACTTCAGATAGTCAGCCAAGGCAGTCGGTTCGATCCCGCGCGGCACGCCGGGGACCTGAAGGAGGGCCTTGATCTCGGAGGCGAAAGCAAATCTTCCTGATCCGCCATGGTAGTAGTAGAGAGGCTTCTTCCCGATGCGATCGCGCGCCAGGAAGAGGGTCCCCTCCTCTCGATCCCAAATGGCGAAGGCGAACATGCCGTTTAGGCGCGTCAGTGATGCGGCTCCTTCCAATGCGAAGAGGGCCAGAACGACCTCGGTATCGGTGCGGCTTTGGAACGTGCCCCCCTTTTCCGTCAACTCGGCCCGCAGCTCCAGGAAGTTGTAGATCTCGCCGTTGAAGACGATGACATAGCGGCCGTCGCCGTAGAACATCGGCTGATTTCCCTGCGATGACAGGTCTATTATACTCAGCCGCCGATGGACCAGCCCCACCCGCTCATCCAGATAGGTGCCACCGGCATCCGGGCCGCGGTGCAGCATCACCTCCCCCATTCTCTCGAGGATCTTCTGGTCGGCTCCCGAAGCGCATGCACGCATGAACCCTGCTATTCCGCACATCAGCTGCTCCTCCTGCGCCAGGGACTGCGGGGCTCCAGATCAGTCGCGCAATCCTCCGTGCGAGCTGCGCGCTTATCGAGGGGGTCCCTGAAAAAACCTGGGAAGTGATGGTTGGATGACATCGTTGTGAGCCTCTCGACCGGCAACCTAATGAAGATTCATGGCTCCAGCACCTGAAGGACATATACGCCGAGGACCGTGGCTAGTTTCACCGCCACGGCCAGGACCATTCCGGCCAGAGCGAAAGGGACCAGTGCCGAAGAGGGGGGTCTCCCTGTAGCCGGCCCCCGCACCGTGTCCCAAACCGAGATGACCGTTCCCCTCAGGCGCAGTATGATCCCTGCGGCCGACGCCACGTTCATCAGTACCAGATAGTAGGGAAGGAAGAAGACCCGCGCCTGCTTGGCACTCTTTTCCTGAAACCAGCCGACCAGCGCGAGGGTCGACATGGTGCCATAAGCGCCAAGAGAGGCGAGAGCCAGCAAGGGAACCACACCATCCTTTCCTGCAGCGGTAAGCGAAGCCACAAGGTGCAGACCGATGATGAACGGCGAGAACCAGCGCAGCACTTTATGAGACATGACCTGCCACGCGAAGATTCCGACCTTGAGAGGGTTGCAGGACGCAGACACCCGCAGGACCCCATGGAAACTGCGGTTGGCAATCCTGACCTTGCGGGAAAACTCCTTCTCGAACACGCCGGCCGGCTTCTCGCTGCACCGCGCCTGCGGATCGAAGATACCACGATAGCCCTTGACCACGATCTGCAGTGGGTTGACGAAGTCGTTGATATCGCTCTCCTGGAGCGGCTCGTACAGATTTCTGCGGATCGCGTATATGGCGCCGTCTCCCCCCACAACCGATGAAAGCGCAGATTCCCATTCCTTAAGCTTTACTTCCAGATTCCAGTAGGCACCTTCGCTACTGCCGGCTGCTGTTTCGGACGTGCTCTCATAACTGGCGTAGCCAACCACGTAGCCGACCGTGGGGTCTGCGAAGTGCCTGATCAGCAGCCGGACCGCGCAACGGTCGTAAATTGCGTTGGCGTCGGAAAAGACCACCACATCGCTCATTACCCCGGACAATGCCAAGTTTAGCCCTGCCGTCTTCCCGCGACGCTCCGGCGGACGGACCAGCACCACGCCTCGGCTGGCGAAGCTGCGGACGATCTCATCGGTGCCGTCGGTGGAGCCATCGGAAACGACCAGGACGGTCAGCTTTTTGTGAGGATACTCCGTTTCCAAGGCATTTTGCAGTTTCGCTGCGATGTCCTTGGCCTCGTTGTGGGCCGAGACAATAAGCGCCACCGTCGGCTCGTGGCGCTCGTCAAAAAAGTGGACGCGCGGGAAAATCTTGGCCAGCAGAAAGAGCAGGAGGTGGTAGCCGCCATAGATGTATGCAACCAGCACGGTAAGCGTTACGAAAAAGGCATCAGCCATGTGCAGAAGTCCTTATCAGGGCGGGTCTCGGCCGCGCGGAGCGAGAATTCTGTGTTCAGGGAATGTTTTTCACTAGGGGCGGCCCCAGTAGCTTGGTCACGCCCAGTGGCAGCCGTTGCCACAACCTCACCGCCAGACGGTACTTCGGGTTTGCCGGGCTGAGGTCTGGCACGGGCCCTTCTTGCCTTAGGAGATAGTCCCAATAGAGCTGTTTTGGCCCTGCGCCCCACTGCTTCTTAAAATGATAAGTCCCTTCCCCTGGGGTGGACCGGCCGAAGTCGAAAATGGCAGCGCCGCTGCCGATGGCATACTTGATCGCCTCCCAGTACAGCAGGTTGTTGGGGCAGAGCCCGCGGAACTCCCTTACCGACGACGCCCAGGGAACCTCCAGTATGTCGCGATAAGAGGTTAGGATGGCTGAGGCGACAGTCCGTCCTTCTAGGAGAACGGAGATGATCCGGGTGCTTTCCGGGAAGGTGGCTAATACCCTTTCAAAAAAGATTTTGCCGTAGACAGGAGTCCCGAGGTCCCGCATGTTACGGCAGAAGACGTCGTAGAAGCCGTCGATAAGTTCCAACTGCCCCATAACCGCCGTCAGACCACTCTTCTCCGCCTTCCGCACCTGATTGCGAACCTTGGGGTCCAGCACCGTCCACTGAGCCTGCGGGCTCTCCTGAAGTGGAAGCAGCATAGTCACTTTATGCCGCTTCTCATAGAGGCCGTCCCGGCTCCTCAAATGGCGCAGTTCGACGTGGGCGGCACCGACTTCAGTCAGCAGGGCCCTAGACCGCTCCAGAAGTGGCTCCACCGCCGCGTCGTCAGCGCAGAGCAGCCCGCCATAGTTCAGAAAGGGAAGCGAGACCAGGAAATTCCCGAAGAGTCGGCTTTTCATGTGGAAAAGCGGCAGGACCCCCTGGACCTGACCGCACCGGTCTCGCGCCGTGAGGTAGTGCGCGCGATGGCCGAAGCTTTCCTCGATGACGCGGCGCCAGCCGTAGAGGTGGTAGTTGGTCCCCTCACCGCAGGAACCGACGAATGCGTTCCATTCGGCACCGTCTGCATTGTATGAGCTGACTGTCATTTCCATTTTTCACTCTCATCCGCTCCGCGATAACTATCGAGGACTTGCCGCATGGTCCCGAACTTGAATTCAGCCAGCAGGGTCCTTAGCTTTCTCTCGGTGGTGTGGAGGTTAAGGTAGTGCCTTATGTGCGACCTGTATCCTGTACTTATCCTCGGTTGGTCGGGATCGATCTCCCAAGGGTGGAAGTAGAGCACACCAGGTTGTTTTTCCACGTTGTTGATGGTCTGGAAGGCATTCCTTATGACCCAGACCGGGAAGAGGCGCAGATAGCCTCCTCCGGCAACCGGCAGCCGGTATTCCCTCCCCTGCAGACGGAAGGGGAGAGTCGACAGGGGGAACTCTCTTATCCTTCCCGAGGCGCAGGCGATGGTCCCAGGGAAACGGCTGGCATCGGGAATGCCGTAGAGGTCATGGATGATGGGGAAGATGCTCGAATCGTAGGCAAACCCCTCCTCGACGAGGATGTCCAGGGCCCACAGCGATTTTTTGGTGATGGAGTAGCTGGGAGCACGATACCCCAACACCCGCTCTCCACAGATACCCTCTAGTATGTCTCGGGCTGTAGAGATGTCACGTCTGAACATCTCCGGACCGATCCGGTAGACCAGCTGATGGCCATAGCCGTGACTGGCGATTTCATGCCCCCGGTCCTTGATGTCACGGACGAGCCAGGGAATGCGCTTGGCGACCCAGCCGAGAACGAAAAAGGTGGCTTTCGCCTCGAACTCGTCGAGCATATCGAGAATCCGGTAGGTATTGGCCTCGACCCGCATGGGATAGCTATCCCACTGTGCGGGCCGGATCTGTTCAGAGAAGGCTGCTACCTGGAAGTAATCTTCCACATCTATGGTCAGGGCGTTTAGCATGTCGTGCCCTCCATGGAGCAGAAACGGATAGATTCACGGGCCCCTTCCAGAACCATTTCTGGCAAGGAGAAGCACCGCATCTGACTCTACCCAACTCGGCACCCGAAATTTCTTCATCCCTGCGGTACCGATTTCTATCCTGTCCGTGCTGAGTGTGCCACGCAGGGGATCGAACCATTCGGCCCGGTAGCTCCCTGGCTCGAGCCTCACCGAAAAGGGTCCCTCTGCTGGCTGGTAAACCAGGTACTGGCGCCCGGGGCGAGCCAGACAGTAACCTGTCGACGAGAGGTCGCTGCGCGGCACCATCCCCGCTAGCTCGATGCGCTCAGCAAGGGCTCGAACATAGCCGAGACTGCTGCGCAGGCTGACAACTACGGGGTCATCGATTCGGTAACCAGCGGGGATATCGCCGATGGTCACACGACTACTCACGTAGGGGTCCATGAAGATCGGGTTGAGGCCTCGGGTGAAACTCTTCCAGACCCAGCGGTGATTTCCGCCGATCCCCCACAGGTGGTCGGTGTCGGTGACCACCACCTGTTCGCCGGTAGCAGCGGGCGGATCTTCCTTATAAGGCGCCGAGCCCAAATCATTGGGGGAGATCCAGTCCGCCAGACTCCGACTCAAGTCGCGGTTATTCCCACCCGGCCAGATGGAGGTCATCCCGACCGGGTGATTGTGAGGTTTCGAAGCCTCGTACTTCCTGATGAAGGAGATGAAATGGTAGTGCCACTCCTGGGAGCCGGGGGGGCTTTCATTCGAAACCTCCCACAGCACATTATCCAAATCGTTAAGGGAATCGATCACTCGTTGCACGTACATCTCCTGCAGACGTGTGATCTCCTTGTGGCGCAGGGAATGGGTCTCCACTCCGAAACCGGTGCCGGCGGGATCGCCATCGATGCCGTTGATGTTATTGGCTCTGTTGTAGGGGTGCCCATTCCAGGGATTACCCATTCCCAATGACTTGCCGTCCACGCTCCAGCCATTGAAAAGCATCACCGAGACATAGATGCCACAGTCGCGGGCCCGACTGACCCTACAGCGCAGGCGCTGAAAGAAGGCGTCGTCGAACTGCGTCAGGTCGTATTTGACTCCCCCGTCCAAGGCCTTACCAGGACCGGTCCGGCGATATGGAAGAGGAGCGAAACGCAGGTTGGCATCGACATCGGCTGCGCCCCATCCCTGCTCCCAGACCCAGAGACGAAAGAAGTTGTGGTTATTCTTGCGCAGAAATTCGAGATAGGCGTCGTAGTCAAAGGGGCCGGAAGCCCCTTGCGCCATCATGTCCTGAAAGTTGTTCCAGGTATGCGATCCCGCCAGCAGTACGACCTTTCCGGTGGGATCGCAAAAGTAACGAGGATTAGCGTGAGATCTCGCAAGCGGGCCTGTTGCCGCAACGACAGAAGATCTTTCCAGCGAAACCGTGTTTCTCTGCCGGAAAAACCCGGTCATAGCCACCGTGCAGCTGACCAGGCATAAAATTCTCAGCAACAAAACCGACAACTTCACATATCCCCCTTGATTGACTCCACTCCCGGGCCTTTGGCCCTTGAAGCCGCCGCTGTGGGCTAGTAGGTAACCTTGCGGGCGTAGAAGGCTTCAGCGAATTTGGTGGGGGAGCCGGCCTCGACCCCCCTTAGCCGCAGTAGAGCCCTAAAGGTATCCTCGGTAAACCACCCCTTATGCGCCTGGCTTGGGTAGTTCTTCAGTATCAGGTGGACCTTCTTTCTGCAGTGTTCCTCTGAAAGGAGAGAGAAGCAGTTCGGGCTCCCGAGGTCTCCGTCGAACTTCGGGATCTCGTACTCCAGAATCAGATGGTTACGGAAGGTGTTCCAAGTCAGCTCGGAGATGACGCGGTGGTCCTGGTGCAGGTCGTTGCGGAAATGGGTAAAGATCAGATCCGGGTCCATCACCTGTTTCATCTGCTCGAAACAATCCTTGACCTCCTTCCATACATGGGGGAGGTAGCCGTCGGGGAAGTGATGGGAAGTGCTGCCCCTCGCCCTGCCAACCCCCAGAAAGCTGCGGGTCGAAGCGAGGAACTCGGCGGCACGGACTCTGGTGCCGCTAAAGACAGTCCAGGCGACGGAGGCGGAGGGATTCTCCTCCAGCAGCCGCAGGATAGTGCCCCCGCAGCCTATTTCGATGTCGTCGCAGTGGGCGCCCAGGCAAAGGACCTTGAGATCCTTTTTCTTGAGGAATTCGAGAGCTAACATCAGACGCCAACCCTTGCGGAAGTGGCCTTCCCGTTGCTCGACCAGACCTCCCACGGAGTATTTCCCCGGCTGTAGAGATCATCGAGGTGCTGTTTATCCTTAAAGGTGTCCATGCTGACCCAGAAGCCGTCATAGCGATAGCTGAGAAGCTGCCCTCGGTCGATCAGTCGGCGGAACGGTTCATGAACCAGTTCCTCGCCCTCGTCGATATAGCTGAAGATGTCCTTTTTGAAGATGAAGAATCCACCGTTCATCCAGATGTCCGATCTTTCAAGACCGGTTATCTCGTTGACCAGCCCGTCGTCGTTCACATTCACTATGTGGAAACTCTGGTTGGGACGAACACTGAGGAAACACGCTGTCTTTCCGCTATAATTAAAGCGCTCTATCATCTCCGGCAGATGAAAGTCGGTGAGTCCATCACTGTAGTTGGCCATGAACACCTCATCACCCTCAAGGTACTTATGCACTGCTTTCAACCGCTGCCCTATGTTGGTGGCGATGCCAGTATCGGCGAAGGTGATTTTCCAGTCGCTGATATCATTGTTGTAGAGGAGGATATCCTTGCCACCGTTGGAGAGGGTGAAGTCATTGGAGAGGCACTCGGTGTAGTTCAGAAAGTAGTTCTTTATGGTGTCGCCCCGATACCCGAGGCAGAGAATAAATTCCTTGTGGCCGTAATGAGCGTAGTACTTCATCACGTTCCAAAGTATAGGGCGATGTCCCACACAGACCATGGGCTTTGGGATCGATTCCGAGTAATCCCTCAGCCGCATCCCCATCCCGCCACAAAAGAGGACAACTTTCATTTCCCACCTCCTTAGCGATGGTCACGGAGATGCCTTGCATCTCTGGGCCAGGAAGATGTTAGATTGCCCAATCCCGATCATATTTTGGTGATTAGAGGGCAGCAAAGAGCAAGGTTCTATGACTCTCGTGGCCCTTCTTTCTTCTAGAGGCAGTATTGAGGTCAGCCATTGTCCTATCTAAATGCTGCTCATTGAGACCATCCCATGCTTCTTGTTCCTGAAGCGTCAGGATCTTAGCGTCTGGTTTCATCTAGCCCTCCTGCAATCGGGTTTGGTGGATGGAGCAAAAGGCTCAGCAGCGGATGAGGCTAGGGTAGAGATTGACAACCCCGCGGGCGTCCCTGTCGGTTTTGACGAAGATGGTTTTGGCGGGAGCAAGTTCGTCATAGAGCTTCTGGATGTCATAGCGGTAGACGCAGGCCGCGACATAATAGGTTCCCGGTCCAAGATTGAGGGTGAGCTCAAAAGCCATACTTTTTGATTCTCCTTCAGCTAAAGAGAAACTCTTCCCGGTAAGCCTCTCCGAGGAGGTATCAAAGATGTACTTGAACTCGTCGTCCATTAGCGAGATGCACAGAGACAGATTGTGGCAGGTCTTGTTGGCCCGTACATCGATCTCCAGCAGCACCTTGGCACCCGACTGGAAATCCAGCTTTTCGCCACCACCCTCATGGATGGTGAGCGTCGAAATAAAGACCTCTTTTTCGGTGTTTATTTGGCTTGTGTCACGGGGATGGTAGTAGTAGCGACTGATGACTTCATCGACGGGGCCGTCCATCATCATCCTGCCGTGGTCCAGTAGGATTGCCCTCTTGCAGAGCTCGGATACCGCTCTGAGATTGTGGGAAACGAACAGGACTGTCGCCCCCGCTGTCAGCACCGAGCGCATCTTCTCAACACCCTTCTTCTGGAAGAGGTAGTCACCTACGCTCAGTACCTCGTCGACCACAAGGATGTCTGGTTCCAGGTGGGCCGCAACTGAAAATCCGAGGCGGGCGTACATGCCGGAGGAATAACGCTTGACGGGGGTGTCGATAAACTCCTCCAGTTCTGAAAAATCGACTATTTCATCGAACTTGCGGCGCACTTCGGCTCGTGTCATTCCAAGTATGGTCCCGTTGAGGAAGATGTTTTCACGCCCCGTCAGATCAGGATGAAAACCAGCCCCAACCTCAATGAGCGCGGAGAGCCTCCCCCGAACATCTATGGTTCCTTTGGTTGGCTTCATGATTCCGGTGAGATGTTTGAGCATGGTGCTTTTGCCGGCGCCGTTGTGACCGATAATGCCGACTGATTCACCCTTGGCGACCTCGAAGGAAATGTCCTTTAGCACCCAGAATTCATTTTTCCCCAGCGGTCTCTCTCCTTGGCGTCCAAGAGCTCTCCGGGTCAGGGCCGGTACCAAGTCCCGCAAGCAGTCATACATCTGCCCTTTCCGGAACCTTTTGGAGACATCACGAAAAGAAATGGCGAACTCGGACATGGAGCAGGCCCCTCTAAATATACTCTGCAAACATCGGCTCTATCTTTTCGAAAACAAGGACTGCGGCGACCATTGACACTACTGCAAAAATGGCGCTGTAGACGATCCAGCCGCCATACGGGATGGTCCCGAGCACTAGGCAGCCGTTCAGGCCTTCCAGAAGGGGAGCCAAGGGATTAAGCAGTAACAGTGTCTGCCATTTCTCGAAAAGCTTCACCTCGTAGAAAACCGGGGTAAAGAAAATGGCAAAGGTGACTATGACGTCAACGATATACTTAACATCCCTAAAGAAGAGATTTGCAGCAGAAAGAAGAATGCCGAGTGCAGTTGCTTGCAAAACCAGAATGATGACCAGCACCAGGGAGAATAGCGATTCAATCCTCAAGCCATAACCATTTGCCGTCAGGAAAATCATCAGGAAGGCCCAGGAAATCATGAAGTCGACCAGTTGGGAGCATATGGCACTGAGAGGGAAAATGATCTTCGGGAACTTGATCTTGGTGACCAGGCTGAAGTTGGAGACCAGGCTGTTGGTGGAAAATTTGACAGCCGAGATGAAAAAGGCCCACGGTATGGCCTTTGCCGAGACACCTGCCACATCTCTCATAGTGAAGGGAGCTCCAGAAAGCTTGGCAAAGGCCATCCTTACAAATACCCCCGATGCAATGATTATAATTGGCATCAGCAATGCCCAAAGAAGCCCCATAGCAGACTGCTTGTATTTAATCTTGATCTCTCTCATGGTCATCATATAGAACAAATCGCGATACCTGTACAAAGTCCCAGCACTGCTCATAACCGACTCCTTATCACCGAACTATTCTACCGGCACCGCTTAATTATTAACTGGTGAAGTAGCCAAGCATCTTCTTGATATTCAAAAGATTGCTCAAGACTTTGTAAGAAGTATACCAGAAAATTTTTAATATACTGAGATCGTCGCCTATATATCTAAGTCCTTTTTTATGATATTCCCAAAAGTCTTGGGACCTGTTTTGCAAACTCTTTGCGCCAAGAAAAGCATAATAATTTGATGAAATTTCTTTTAATACCTGTTTAAATTCACCTTCCGTCAAATAGAATTTACCATATTTAGATACTAGTATGTACTTGTTGAGAAGGTTCGGATTGTAATATGTAAGTTTAGAACTGATTGAACAGTTATCGGTTCTCGTAAAGGAGAGGACTTGGTAGACAAAGCCGAAGTCATGCTCTTTTAATAAGTCATAGCAGCTCTCGGTATCCTCCAAATATGTACCATAAGCGTAGAAGGGCCTTCTGTTTCTGACAACCTCGGATGTGTACATGACCGAGGTAGGAGAACCGAACAAATACTGACCTTGGAGAAGGTGTTTCCTACAGGCGTCACGGCCTGAGATTATGGGAGATGGAAACGGGGCGCCGGTGCCCTCGACGGAGTCTCCTTTGAGGTAGTACGATCCCACGATGGCAATTGAGCCGCAACTTTCTGCAACCTTGACCATTTCAGCTATGCAAGTGGGGAAGATCATATCGTCGGCCTGGACTATCTTGCAGTATTTGCTTTGCGGGGAAATCAATTCCATGGCGCGATTGTAATTCTCCACCTGAGGCAGGTGGTGATCGTTGCGGATGAGCTTTATTCTCTTGTCGCTGTTCACATATTTCATGACAATAGCCAATGAACCGTCGGTACTGCAGTTATCGAGCAGGATGTAATCCCAGTTTTGATAAGTTTGGCTGAGAACACTTTCAATGCATTCGGCAATATAATATTCGGTATTGTAAAAAGGCGTAAGGATGCTGACAAAAGATTCGGCTGGCATCTGATCACCCAATGTACTTCAGGATGTTGTCGTACTGGTCATTGAGCAACACATTGAACCATGAAACGTGTTGCTTCAGAACTGACTTGACTTTAATCACGTTTCCTTTCAGGTGTTGAAATGCTGAAATAAGATCCCCGGCGGAAATATCATCTATCTTCAAAAGACTTTCACTTTGGCCTACGTTGGCCATATGGTTCTCAACCTTGGCATCGTAGGAGACGGCAAGGACGGGAAGGTTGAGGATGTGGGACAGGATGACTCCATGCAGTCTACTGGTCACGACATATTCAACATTCACCAGTTCACTCAACAGCCCTCCCACTGTGAGCTCCGGAGGGCCACACACATGCGCATCCATCGCTGCTCGGTCCACCTTCGTTCCGACTACGCTTCGCAAGTCCTCGACAACCCTGAGGTCAGGTCCATCCGAAGCGAAAAGAAGGATGTCGTGGCCGTTAGTGATAAGCCAGGCTACGAAGGTCGCCAACTCCTCCAGATACTTCCGGTACCTCGCCCGGTCAGATACAGGCCACACCCGCGGATCGCAATAAGCCATTGGACTGACACCGACAAGGCAGCGGGAGTTTTTCGGATTGCTGGTCGGAAGGACCGGAACAGGGAGACTGTACGCGAGATCTGGAACAACTGGATCGCCTGCGGTTGTCTTAACGTAACCGACCAGCACCTTGGATGCATGGTCACGAAACGATCTATAGTCGGCCAGCTTCAGAGCTCCCCTGACGAAGATCCTGCTCAACCAGGACACCATGGATGATGTTCCTACGCTAAGTACAATGAAGTTGGTTCGAGTAAGCGACGCGATAACTGCCCATCTCAAAAGCGCATAAGGATGTCCCCAGGGCCCGCCCCAGAATTCATCCAGCTGTCCTCCGCCGGAGACGATGAGACAGTCGAATGATCGCATCGTCCGCAACCACGCCCTGACCCCCCGCACCTCTTTTCTTACTTGCCTTGGTAAGAAATCTTCGCTGGAGAACCGCCAGTAAACTCTGCTTAACGTCTTGTACAGGAGGGGCATTTTTTTTAATGCGCTAGTGACCCGCGATGCAGCTGATCTTTCCTCTCCCTCCGTGGAATCCGGCACATACTCCTTCTGGTGTGCGGCGGTGGTGTGGTAATGAGCGAGAGACAGCTCAGTAATCCGGAATGAAGGTATCTTGTGCCGCCTGACTGTGTCTTCCGGGTTCATCGTGAACCCATAGAGCTCTACATCAGGCAAGCGAGTTATGAGGTGGTGAATAACGGCATCCAGGATGGCAGCATCTCCCAGATTGCCCCAGCCACAAGGGCTGATGAGCCCTATTTTCCTTCCCCGCTCGTTGTTCATTTCGTCACCCGCCAGCGACTTAGCCCCCGCCACATCAGCAGTTGTTGAATCTCCGGAAGACAGGTTGTACTGGTCTGCCAACAAGATACTTCTCGATTCCCTCGTCCAAGGCTCGACGGTAAACCACCAGCGCCTCCCCCACCCCCTGTATTGTGCACTCTATGTCCCTCTCCTGGTGGGAGAAGCTCACGACTAACGATGGCATCAACAGCCCCCGTTTGATGGTCTCCTGGAGAAATAGGGTCCGGAAAGGCTGTGACGGCTGCTTTTCTGCGTCACGTGTGGCATAGACGAGATTGCAGGGCCGCCCCAACAGCTGGAAATAATCCTCAAGCTTCAATTCCTCAACGATCTTCCCGATTTCCCTGTTAAGTTTCTTCCCGACCTCCCAGAGATGGTCGATCACCGGTTCTCTGCGGTAGATGGCGAGGGTGGCCAAAGTCGCGGCAAGGGCGTGGTTCTCGGCGCCCTGCGTTGTGGAGAGGAGAAAGACCCGCTCCTTCTGATGGTTCAATCCGCCCAGTTCCATAATCTCGCGCTTGCCCACCAGCGCGGCAATGGAGAAGCCGTTCCCCATTGCCTTTCCGAAGGTGGAGAGATCGGGTACCACGCCGTAGTAGTGCTGGGCGCCTTTAAGATGCCAGCGAAAGCCGGTGATCATCTCGTCCAGGACCATCAGAGAGCCGTTTTCGTCGCATAGCCTGCGCACATCGTTTAGGAAACCACCGGCAGGCTCGACTACGGTCGCGGCCTCCATGATCAGGCAGGCGATCCTGCCGGGATACTTGGCAAATAGCTCTTGGATACTGGAGGTATCGTTGTACCGGAAGGTGACGGTCAGATTACTTACGGCTGCGGGAATCCCGGCGGACATGGCTGTTTTCCCTATAAACCAGTCGTCCACGGAGAAGAAGGGCTGGTCGCCGCAGATCGCGACTAGATCCCGCCCGGTGTAAGCCCGCGCCAGCCGTACGGCGGCAGTGGTGACGTCGGAGCCATTTTTGGCGAACTTGACCATGTCCGCTCCGTCGATGAGCTCCACGATGGCTTCGGCGCACTCAGCCTCAATCGGCGCGGGGCGGGTGTAGTTGTTCCCTTGGAGCATCTGCCAGCCCGCAGCCTCCACCACCGAAGGGTAGGCGTGACCTAGCGTCACCGCGCGCAGGCCCATACCGTACTCGATGAACTCATTGCCGTCGACATCCCAGACCCGGCAGCCCTGCCCTTTGGCGATAAACCCTGGTGAGCAGAGCGGGTATTGGTCGTCACCCTTAGCATAGGTGTGGCATCCGCCGGGGATCAGCCGGTGCGCTTTTCCCCTGAGGTTCTCTGATTTCTCGAATTTCATGGCTCACCTCGTCAGGGCCGGACTTGCCGGCCCCAGTGGATCGGCTCCTCTCACTGCAGCAGGGAGTGGCTGACGAGCAGCCGGGCTGCGCCGGCGATTTCTGAGAAGGTCAAGCCCGACCTCTCGGCTATATCGAGGAGGGAGTTGCTGCCGTCGGAAAGGTTGAGCACCCATAGCATGGCAAGTTCCTGATCCCCGACAGCCTCGTAAAGCCCACGCTTCCCCAATTGTGGTTCACAGTGCTGGTTAATGTTCAAGTACCTGCGGTTCTCCTCCAGAAGGCAAACAATCCCTCTGAGGATGCTGAACGCTCCTTCCAGCGCCTGCGGCTCGACGAATTCCAGGTTGTCGGCCGAGGTGTGATACTCGGGGTACTCCCCGTAAGGGGTGCGGGAAAGACGCCCGACAGGGAGGTTAAAGCCGGGCGAGCAGTACTGGCGCTCATCGTAGCCGTAGGGATGGAACTCCCTCACCTCGTATGGCCCGCCCGAGTCCTTGAGGACCTGGAGGGCTGCCCGATCTATCTCGGCGTTGCCGCGGCGGCTTTTCTTGTAGGTAAGTTTTCCCGGATCTCCCACCCCGGTCACCACCAGGCCGTGGCTGATGCGGTGCACGGCATTGCGATTGAGGGATAGCCAGGTAATGGCACCGATAGTCCCGGGGATAAAGAGGAAGCGGTAGGTATAGCGATGGGCGACAGAACCCAGAGAGCAGGCCAGCATGGTTGCGAGGCTTACCCCTGAGAGGTTGTCGTTGGCCAAGGACGGATGGCAGATGTGGCAGGAGATTAGGATCTCCTCTTCTCCTTCTCCCGGAAAGAGGCACTCGCCGTAGCTGAGAGAGCCGTCTTCCAAGGTGCTGTCGATGCAGACTTCGTAGTCGCCATCCTCCAGGCACTCGAGCTGCCGCTGCGAGATGCAAAAGCCCCAGTTCTCCCGGTAGTAGGACGTCTTGTAGGGGATCCAGTCAGGACGGTCAGGGAGCGTGAAGAGATGCTCCTTCAATTCCTTGAGAGTCACCAACTTGTGGATGGGAAGGCTGTAATTGAGGACGTGCAGGTTGCAGTTATCGAAGTCTATTATCTTCTCGCCCCTGGGGTTCTTCAGATATGCCCCCCTTATATTCCACTCCTTAGGCACCACCCAGTCGAAGACGGCGGTCCCCGACGCCACCTCGTGCACCTCCAGAGGGATGCGACGGCCCAGCGCGGCCAGGGTCTGCCGCACGCCGTCTCCGGTGATGCTTCGGCACACCGGATAGAGCTCGGCGATAAGGGAGTACATCTCTCCCCCCACCTCTCTCCACTCCGCGGGATATGCAATTGATTGGCTCTGCACTCTACACTCCCTTTGGCGGCTGAAAATCGGGATAACTTGCATCCCGTTCCGAGATGACACTGATCTCCAGGGGCCACTCGATTGAGAAGAAGGGGTCGTTCCATCTGAAGCCTGCTGCAGCCTGCGGGGTGTAGAATTCTGACATCTGGTAAAAGACCTCGCTTTGCTCCTCCACCGTCAGGAACCCGTGGGCGCATCCTTCCGGCACATAAAGCATCCTGCGGTTGCCAGGGGTAAGGACAACGGCGGCATAGCGCCCGAAGCTGGGAGATTCCGGGCGCAGGTCCGCCACGACGTCATAAATCCCTCCCATGGTGCAGCGGATCAATTTCGCTTCGGCAAAAGCACCGGCCTGGTAATGCATGCCCCGAAGCGTCCCTTTATCGGCGTTGAAGGAGATGTTGCACTGAACCAGCCGCGGGTTCAGGCCGTTGGCCTCGAACTCATGCTGGCACCAACAGCGGGCAAAGAATCCCCGTTGATCCTCGCGTTTCTCGACCTCGATGAGGTAAGCCCCCACGACGTCTGTTTCGCTGAAAATCATGGGTAGACCCTCACTTCGGGGATAGGAACGAGGAACTTCCCTCCCCACTCGCGGATATGGGCTTCCTGTTCCATGATCTCATCCTTAAAGTTCCAGGGAAGGATCAGGATGTAGTCGGGCTTGGTCTGGCTGATCTTGTCCGGGGAATGGATCGGAATGTGGGTTCCGGGCAGGAACTTCCCCTGCTTGTATGGGTTCCTGTCGACCGTGTAGTCGAGGAAATCGGTGCGTATGCCGCAGTAGTTAAGAAGGGTGTTCCCCTTGCCGGGAGCTCCATAACCGACTACTTTCTTCCCTTCTCGCTTGGCTGCAATGAGAAAGTCGAGGAGCTTCCTCTTCGTTTCCTTCACCTGTTCAGCAAACTTGCCGTAGGTTTCCAGCCGCTCGATGCCGGCTTCCACTTCGCGTCTCCTCAATTCGGTCACCTGCGAGGTCACCACGGTCCCAGCCTCCGCATGGCTGGCGTAGATCCTCAGCGAGCCTCCGTGGGTCGGCAACTCCTCCACGTCAAAGAGCACCAGTCCGTGAGCTGCGAAGATCCTTTCCGCGGTAACGAAGGAGAAGTAGGAGAAATGCTCATGGTAGATGGTGTCGAACTGGTTCTCCTCCATGAGCCGCATCAGATGTGGAAACTCGATAGTGATGACGCCTTTTGGCTTCAGCAGGATCTTCATTCCCTGGACGAAATCATTCAGGTCAGGCACCTGCGCGAGCACGTTGTTTCCCACCACCAGATCGGCGGCCAGCCCCTCCGAAATCATAGTACGGGCCAGGTTTTCGCCGAAGAAATCTACCCGGGTCGGCACCCCCTTCTCTATGGCGACCTCGGCCACGTTACGTGCCGGTTCCACCCCCAAGGCCGGGATGCCACGCCGGACGAAGTACTGGAGGAGGTAGCCATCGTTGCTGGCGAGTTCGACAACATGAGAAGAGCCGTCAAGTCCGAATCTCTCGATCACCATCGACACGTAGCGCTCTGCATGCCTCAGCCAGTCCGTGGAATATGAAGAAAAGTAGGCGTACTCGGTGAAGATTTCGCTCGAGTCAACGTACTGGTCCAATTGGACCAGGAAGCATTTTGCGCAGACCTGGACATGCAGCGGATAAAACGGCTCCATGGTGTTCTTTTGCTCGAGGCTGATATAGCTCTCGCATAGGGGGGACATCCCCAGGTCCACAAAGGTGCGGCTCAAAGTCTCGCCACAAAAACGGCAAATGGTTTGGGAGGGCATAACAATTCTCCTTTTATCGACGGTACGCTGCCGAAACGGACCCGAATAAAGATCAGGAGCGGTGGCTCCATCTAAGATCCTCTGTCAAAAGACCCTTTCCCCGCAGGTCGCTCAGTTGCACGAGGCGCATGAAAAAGGAGGAGCGGAACTCACGATCCCTGAAGTTCAGCATTTCGAGCCCCTTCTTGAGCTCGACAATGGACCTCTCCAGGTCGTGGATGGGGCCGTGGTTGGGTGCCAGCTTCTTGAAGAGCTCGAAATTGACCCGGTAGGAGCGCTTGTCCGGCTGGGCATGTTCGTTCACCTTCACCCTCACCCCCGGAACCACGCGCGCTACCGCGTCTGCCAACTCCTTCACGCGGTAGTTCCCCCACTCCCCGCCAACGTTGACCACGAGGTAGTGCCCCCCGCAATCGCGATCACGCCCGACCGCCCAGTCGAAGGCGCGAGCCATATCGTTGACGTTGATCAGTGGCCGCCATGGCGTGCCGTCGCTCAAGATCTGTATCTCGCCCGCGGCCACGGCTCCCGCCACAAAATCGTTCAGTACCAGGTCGAGGCGGAGCCTTTCGCTCAGGCCGCAGGCGGTGGCAAACCTGAGACAGGTCACCGTGAAGCGCTCGTCGGCCAGCGGCTTGAGATCAACTTCGGTCTGGGCCTTGGAACGAGCATAGGCCGTCAGTGGATTCACCGGCGACTCCTCGGTGCGGTCGGACTCCTGAGCCGATCCGTAGACGCTGCAGCTTGAGGCGTAAGCGAAGCTCCGCACCCCCGCCCTTTTCGCCCGCTGGGCAAGTTTCACCGACGCCTTGTGGTTGATCTCCATGGTGACGTTCTCGTAGAGGTTACCGATGGGATCGTTGGATATGGCTGCCAGATGCACCACCGCATCGACCCCTTCCAGCGCCTTTTCAGGGAGCCACCTCACATCGGCAAAAAGCTGCTGATCGAGCCTTAGCTCGGGGAGAAAATCTTGGGGGGTAAGGCAACCGGAAAAGAAACCGGTGTCTACCCCTACGATCGAGGCTTCAGGATATGATGCCCTCAGCTGTCTCACTACACACGGACCCACATACCCCATATTGCCGGTGATGAGAATTTTCATGCCGCTCTCCTTCACAACTTGATTAGCCTCACGCTACCGTCTCATTCTATTCGATGTGATCGAGCATCTGCTACTCCCCTAGAACGTCCTCTTCAACTGCACGACCACTCGGTTGACGTCAACAGAACCACTGGCCTGACCAGGCTTGTAGCGATAGGTAGCGTAGGTATAGGTCAGGTCGACGTTGCTCTTGGGACCTAGCATATAGAGCAACGTGCCGGTGGCGGTGAGGTGGTAGGGGTAATCGACGGAGTTCCTGCGACTCAGCCAGTCTCCCGTGAGGGTGAGCGACGAGGTAAGATTGGGACCGAGTTCCCGGGTCCCGGTGCCCGACACTATGACGCCGTGGCGGTTGGAAAGTGGGTCGTACGGAGCGACGTAGTCATTGTAGGAGGCGGAAAGCCCGACGGTGGAGCGTTTTAGCAGCTTGTCGATCCTGAAGCTGTGAGTCGTCTGAAGCAAGGATGCCGAGAGTGGATCCTCGACGTAGCGCCGCTTCGTTTCCAGCGTGGCTAGGGCGGTATCGAACTGCTTGCTGAGGGCGGCATCCCAGATGGGATAGCTCTTACTCCTCTTCCTGGAAAAGTGCTGCCAGCTATTTCCGGCGCTCCCGGAGATGAACGAACGGTCGGCGTACTCGTACCTGAACCCTGCGGTAGCGCTGTGATCGCGGTACCTGCCGATGCTGGTGGTATTACTGAAGGCAGCGCCGCTCTTGGTCTTGTTATCGAGGAAGACGTAGCTCCCGTTCACGGTCAGCCTGGAGGAAACCTGGTGGCTTAGCTCGGCGAAAGCCCCGATCTGCTGACGATCGACTGCCGCGTCGCTCCAGTAGCGGGTGTCGGTGTAGCGGCCCCCGGCTTTAAGCTCGGTTTTTTCACCCATCCGCCACTGCAGATACGGGGAGATGGTGACGCTGTTTTGGTCGGTCTGGTCGTGGTATCCGCTCTCTGCCGTGGTGTCGCGGGCGACATCGAGGGAAACGCGGCTGAAGACATCGCTGACATCGAGCCTCAGATACTGCTGCACGAGGGCGAAGGATCCGGCAAGGTTAAGGGTGTGACTTATGTCGCTACTCCTGGTCTTCTCGGCATAGTAGCGGTAGTCGAATTGATAGAGGACATTTAACTCGGATGAGGAATTGAGGTAATTGACCCCCACCCCCGGCTGGACTACGGTGAGGAGCTCTGCGCGCCTGTGGGAATGGGTCTCGTTGGCGTTATCGGTGATGTCTTCGGTCAGGGCGAACGTGGGAGTGAAACGAAGCTCGGCTGCTGCTACCGGGGCGACGGCAACGAGGCCTATCAGGCATGAGACGATGTCCCTAGTGGGCCGTTTCATCACTTTTTGCCGTTGCTGCCGGTAATGCCGTCGATCAGCTGACGGGTGAAGCCCACCGAGGCCGAAGCAGGCTCGGTGCGGCACAGCTCCAGGTATTGCAGCTCGCACGATACCGATTCCACCTTGGCGCGGAGTTCCCTCGCCATCGCCTCGTGGGCGGCCACCTGGGTTGCAACTTCGGCTCTGAACAGGGCCATGGTTTCGCAAAGTTCCTTCAAAGCAGCGAGATGGTCATTGCTTTCCCTCTCCATGTCATCGAGACGCCCGCTGATCTCCGCCAAGGCCGAGCCGGAAGGAAGATCGACGTCAGGTTCCACCGCCGTCAGCTCGATGGGCTCCTGCTGGGACTGGGACTGGTGCGGGTCGCTCCCCCAGAAGTGGTTTTCGAAATCGAGGTCCTGTATCACGTCGTTGACGATCTCCAGAGATGCTACCCTGGTCTCCTCGGCAAAGGCGGCCAGCATGATGAAGTCGCAGAAGATATTGATCAGTCTGGGGATCCCCCTGCTGTACCTGAAAACTAGGTCCATCGCTTCCAGGGGGAATTCCAGTGCCGCTTCGTTGCCCGCCACCGATAGCCGGTGAACCACGTATTCAGCCACCTCCTGCCGGGTGAGCGGCCTCAGGTGGCAGCTGATTCCGATTCGCTGCCGCAGTTGCAGCAGCGCCGGTGCGGCCAGCGTCCTGCGCAACTCTGGCTGTCCCACCAGCACGATCTGGAGCAGCTTGCTCTGCGAGTTCTCCAGATTGGACAGTAGGCGGACCTCCTCAAGGAGCTCAGCTGCAAGGTTCTGGGCCTCGTCGATGACAAGGATCGGCTGATGACCGGCGGCGAACTGCTGGAGCAGGAAGTCGTTGAGATCCCGCATCAGCGCTACCTTGTCCTTTCCAGAGACGGTAAGGCCGAAGTCGTCGTTGATCATCGCCAGCAGTTGGTCGGAGGTCACGCGGGTATTGAAGACCTTGGCAAGCACCACTCTGTCGTAGTGCTTGCCGATCATGTCTCTGATCAGGGTGGTCTTTCCGGAGCCTACGTCTCCGGTGAGCAAGATGAAGCCAGCCCGCTCCCTTACGCCGTAGTCAAGGTAGGTGAGCGCCCTCTTGTGGGAATGGCTCAGATAGATGAATTCCGGATCGGGCACCAGCTCGAACGGCTTTCTGCGCAGCTGGAAAAATTCCTCGTACATGCGGTCTCCCGGGTGGGAAGTAAGGGGCCTTCCTCAGGAAGTGGCGCCCGTCGCGACCTCTGCCTGGCGCTCTTTTTCTTCCCTGTGGTAATAGCCGTGGTAGTGGGAATAACGCTCTTCATGGCTGCCGCCCAGGGCTGCATTGTAGACAGTGCCGCAGACCCGGCAGGCTTTCAGGGCCTCCAGTGCCTCGTGCACGTTTGCCTGCGAGACCAGCCTCTCCATGATCACGAAGATCACGCCGTCCACTAGGTTTGCCAGCGACCTCGTCTCGGCAAAAGGAAGGACCGGCGGGGTGTCGAAGATCAGATAGCGGTCGGGATAGGAACTTCTGAGCCTTTCCACCACACTCCTCATCCTGGAGGAGGAGAAAAACTCTGCGGGGTTCTCCACCGGAGATCCCGACCGCAGCAGTGACAGCTTCCCGATGCCGGTGGCCAGGATGGCCTCTGACATCTGCGCCCGGTCGAGGAGCACATCGGAAAGCCCCACCCCTCGCTCGATCTCCAGATAGCGGTGCAAGGACGGCTTGCGCAGATCGGCATCGATGAGTAGCACGGTGTGATCGAACTCCTGGGCGAGGCTCATGGCAAGGTTCAAGGCTGTCAGGCTCTTCCCCTCGCAGGGGACGGAACTGGTGACCAGGAAGGCGTTCCTGAAGTGCCCTTCAGCCTTGGATATCTGCACCAGCGCCGACTTCAGTTTCCGGTACTCCTCAGCCGTTGGCGAGAACGGGTCGTTGAGACCAACCAGGAAGGGATTTTTCGGTGTGAGCTTCCCATACTGCGGAACAGGGGTCTCCGCAGCCTCGGCCGAGGACGGACCGAGCTCCCCTCCCCCTCTCTCAGCCCTAAGCCTGGCAGCTTTCTCCATTGCCGTTTCGATTCTGCTCATAAAAAGCCCCTTGGACTCTTACGCTAGCGCACCTTAGCCCCAAAGACCTGTCCGGCATGACTACTTGTTCCATGGCTCAGCAGCCGATCCACGTAAGGCAGCTCCAGCAGCTCCAGCACCGGTAAGGAAAGAATCACCAGCAGGTATAATCCGGTCGCGGCGAAGAAGCAGGTTGTCCGCCGGCGCTGCTGTACCACCTGGGCCGGGTCCTGGATACGGGGAATGATGGCCAGCACCGGCGCACCCAGCCCCTTGACGAATTCAACGTCCTTCACCGAACCGTCCAGCTGCTCCAGCAGAAAGATGATGGCAAAGCTGCCGGCAAGACCGGCAAAAATGCCCATGAGCATCAGCCTGAGCCTATTGGGACTACTGGGCTTCGCCGGCAGCACGGCAGGGTCGATGACCCTGAAGGTAGTCGACTTGTCTTCCACCTCCATCTGCTTCGAGACCTCGGATTGCCCTTGCCGGGCGAAGAGCTGGTCGTAGATCTTTTTCTGGTTCTGCTTCTCCATCTCCAGCTTTTCGAGACCGGCCTTGGCTGCGGGGATCTCCTGCAAAAGCGCCGAATTGGAGGCTATGTAGCGGCGCAGCCCTTCCTCGCTGATCCTTATGGCAGCTACCTCCGCATCGATTCTACCCACCTCCTGGCTGTCTACCTGGGTCCGTGACCGTCTCCCCTTAAGCTGCTCCTTGACCGCGGCGATCTCCCCCTTGACCTGGACCACTTCGGGGAAGTTCTCGGTGTACTGAACCTGCAGCTCTTCGAGCTTCTTCTGCAGGGCGCCCAGCTTGGACTGCAGGGGATCGTCGACCCGTCTGGTTACCTGCCGCATCCCCTCGAGCTGACGGCGCCTGAGTTCCAGGTCATAGAGCTTCTGCCGGGCCTGTGATATATCCTGGAAAAGCCTCCCCTCATCGAGGGAGATCAGCCCTCCCTTCTCGCGCTTGTACGCGTTGACCTGGTCCTCGGCTTTCTCAAACCGTGCCCCGAAGGATTTAATCTGGTCGGAGAGAAAGTTGGTGGCTTCGTATGATTCTCCGCGCTTGGAGGACATATTCTCGTTGATGTAGATCGAAACCAGGGTGTTGACGAAATCTCTTGCCAGGCGCGGGTTGCCGTCGGTGAAGGAGATGGTGAACTGGTTTTTGTCCTTGACCTTCACGGTGGTGTTGGCCTGCAGCCTCTTGATCAGCGCCTCGCGGTCGCGCTGCTTCTTACCCGGATCTAGGTGCATGGTGTCGATCACCTTGGACATCAGGCTGCGGCTGGTTATGGCATAGTTGAGGACGTTGATGCTGTCATCCAGGGAGGGGGTCACCGTGATCCCCCTGACCAGTTCACTGATCACGTTCTTCTCGATAAAGACCGTGCTGCTCGACTCGTACTGCCTCGGCAGCAGGTAAATGACGGCAAAGGCGACGGTCATGATCAGAAGCGCCAGGACAGCGAAGAGTTCCTTGCGCCGCAATGCCAGGTTCAGATACTTCTTGTAGTCTATCTGGGAAGACTGCATAAGGCACTTCCTCTGGGATACTCCGGAGTCAGCTCGGCTCCGGCGAATCCTCAAGCTCTAAAAGAAGCTTTCCTTGACTATCACGTAGTCACCCGCCTTCAGTTCGATGTTCTGGGTCAGATCGCCATCGTTGAAAAGCTTCTTGGCCTTGACCTCGAACTCCCCCCCCTTCCTTCTTACCACCACGTCGTTCTGGTCTGCGAATTTGGTAAAACCTCCAGACTCCAGGATCGCCTCCATCACCTTCATACCCTGACGGTATTCGAGTGCCTTGGGCGTTTGGACCGCGCCGACCACATAGACGCTGCGCTCGTTGAGCAGCGGCATGAATAGGGAATCGCCGGACTGAAGAAGGAGATCTTCCTTTATGTCCCCCTCGATGAAGAGCTTGAAGAAATCAGCCTTCACCTTCTTGCCTCCGCGCAGCAGGTAGGCGTTTTTCAGGTCGGCCAGCTTTACCTCCGGCAGGGTGCAGAGCAGCTGCAACAGGGTGGTTCTCTGGGATAGATCGTGCACCGAAGCCTTGACACCGGAACCGAACACGTAGACCTTGCTGTTGGTGATCTCCTTCACGGTGACTGTCACGATGGGGTTCTTCACCAGAGCCTTGAGCCTCTCGGTGAGAATTGCCTGCAGCTGACTGGGGCTCCTGCCGCTGGCGACCAGATCGCCCAGGCCGGGAATGGTGATCTTGCCATCCGGCCGGACCTTGACCGGGAAGTTCAGATCCTTCACCCCCCACACGGCGATGTCCAGCAGGTCCCCCTCGCCGATCATGTAATCTGCGGCGGAAAGGTTGAGCGGCATGAGCAGCAGCGAAAGAAGCGCGAAGAGCGATATGATGCGGTTCATGGTTCACCTCGTCTAAGCCTGTAACTTCGCGATCGCCCCCAGAGTGGCAACAAGACTTTGGAAATCAGGACCCTTGACGCTACTGCTAAAGTATAACCTGAAAAATGATTCTCACAGCCCGGGTCCCTACTCTCTCGCTATCTCCCCCCCACACCAAAGACCACAACCTTCAGCGTCTCGAAAATGATCTGTGAATCAAGCATGAACGAGTGGTTCTTGATGTAGTAAAGATCGTAGCGCAGCTTTTCCAATGCATCCTCAACAGTCGCCCCGTACGGGTAGCGGACCTGCGCCCAGCCGGTCAGCCCCGGTTTGAGGATGTGGCGCTTCGAGTAGTAGTAGATCTGCCCTTTCAGCGTCTGGACAAACTCCGGCCGCTCCGGCCTGGGGCCTATAAAGCTCATATCCCCCTTCAGCACGTTGATCAATTGGGGTATCTCGTCAATCCGGTAGTCCCGCAGAATCCGTCCCACCCGGGTGACGCGTGAGTCGTTTTCAGCGGCCCAGACCGCGCCGTTGCGCTCGGCATCGGTCCTCATCGATCGAAACTTGTAAAGAGTGAAGAGCTTTTCGCCCCCGCCGACCCTCACCTGCTTGAAGAAAACCGGACCGGGAGAATCGAGTCTGATCGCCAGGGCCACCATGGGAAACAACGGGGCTGCCAGCATGAGCCCCAGCAGGGAGATGGCCATGTCGAAGCAGCGCTTAAGGAAGAGAAAGAGCCTAGTTCTGTGAAAGCCGGCGGAGAAGATGATCCAGCTGGGGGTGATCTCCTCGAGCAGCAGCTTCTCCTGGACTGTCTCATAGAAGGTGGGGGCGTCGAAAACCTTAATCCCCTCAAGCTTGCACTGCAGCATCTCCTGCAAGGGGAGCACACCCCGTCTCTCCGAGACCGCCACCACGATGACCCCTGCTTTGGCCTTGGCCGCGGTCTCGATTAGGTCACCCTCCCTCTGGACGCGCAGCTCCGTAGGAATGTTAGCCCCGTCCTTGTCGTCCGCCTCGGGACAGCTGACATAGCCGGCGAGAGTAAACTGGGTCTCCCCCTTCTCTATCATCTCGCCCAGTTGGCGTGCCAGCGGACCGGTTCCGAGTATGAGCACCCGCTGGCAGAAGTGAGGGGAGCGTACCGCGAATACCGAGAAGGCGTGCCACAGGAACTGGTACAGCGCGAAAAATGCGACAGATATCACCAGTTCGGTCTGTGCCACCATGGCGGAAGGGGCGATGAAGTAGATGACGAAAAGAAAAAGCAGGGCAGTTACCGCGGCCTGCAGCGAATTGATGAAGACTTCCCACTTCTTGCAGCGTCGGTCCAGGGCATAGACGTCCATGAGGTATGAGCAGAAGAGCGTGGAGGCAACGAAAATAATCCCGGTCCTTAGAAGCTGCCCTCTGCTCCAATCCTGGCACAGCGAGGTTACTCCGAAACACAGGGCCATGGCAGAGTACTGGGCCAGCAAGGCCAGCACCGCATCGCACAGCAGCATAAGGGCTAGTCGCAGCTTCATCGTTCTCCTCCCGCCCCGTCGGTAAGCCTGCCGGCGCTGGCAGGCCTAAAGCCATCCGAGAAGTACCTGCACTTTTTCCGAATAATTTTCCAGAGGCTTCCCCGCCACCATCTGGCGTGCCTGCAGTTCCAGGAGATTCTTCCCCTCGCCCCGGCCGCCTGAAGATCCGCCCTCGTTGCCGGCTTCGGACACCGGCCTTTCTGGCCCCGCTACGGCACCCTGAAACAATATTTCCGGCGCAGGATTACTCTCCTCACCGTGCAGGATCCGGGTCGTCATGATCTATTCCTTCCGGAAGGAAGGCGGGATGGAGTCCATCCCGCCCGGGATCGGTCTAGAAGAGTCTCAGGATGGACTGAGCCGCCTGCGACGACAGACTGAGGGAGGTGGTCCCCAGGGACTGCCGTGTCTGCAGCATCAGCATGTTGGCGCCTTCCTGGTTCATGTCGGCAAGGGTGAGGTTGTCGGCACCAGTCTGCAGCGTGTTGATCATGCTGTCGGTGAAGTCCTGACGTGTGGTGATAATGTTCAGGTTGGCCGCCAGGGTCTGGGTATTTGTCCGCAGGGTGGAGATGGCGGTATCCATCAACGCCGTATCCGTGGTGATATCCGAGGTGGTCTGCCAGGAGTTACTGGCCGCCGAGAGACTCAGGCCGTCTGAGTTGGCCAGGAACCCGAGCACGTCCAGCCTGGAGGAGGCGTTCTCGTTAAAGTTCACCACCAGGGTGTTGACGGCGCTCAGCAGGTTAAGGCCCCGGTATCCCGAGTCCGACGAAATGTTGTCGATCTGGGAACGAATGGTGTTGTACTGTTTGGCCAGCTTTGACTGAACAGTAAGGTCGCTGGTTGAAAGGGCGGATTGGGCGACACCTTTTGCTGCGGCGATCAGACCGGTGATGGCGGTAATGCCCGCATTGGCTGCGCTGACGGTCTGCACAGCCTCGGCCATGCCGTCCTTACGGTCGGAAAGGTCGCTGGCGCGTTGGTTCGCATTCTGCGCGGCAAAGAAGTTGGTCGGATTGTCGAGCGCGCTGTTGACCTGCTTGCCTGATGAGATCCTCTGCTGGGTACGGTTCAGGAGAGAAGAGGTTTTCTGGAGGTTGAGGAGGTTGCTCCTCATTCCGGCGGTCAAGGAAATATCGCTTACAGTCATGGCTTTCCTCCTTTTCTAGGCGGCCCGGCCTTCTGCCGGTGGTTTTCCAACCGTAAAGGTTATCTGGTGCAATTTGCGATGGGGTGGCCTACCCCGGAACGCGATTTCTTGCACACACTAGAAATAGGTATCGGCAGAGGGCTTCGCAACTTAAGCATTTTTTAATATTAAAACGTTAAACCGGACCGACTGGTGGGGTTTGACCTGCGATGCGGCCAGGGAAAGGGATGACGAGCTAAATCAGGACGGGAAGATCAGATGGCGAAGCTGAAATTACAGGAGGGCTTTGGAACCTGAGGTGAAATGCGGTCCACGGCAGGAGCAGGTCGTTGCCGGCGAGGCAGAAGTGCCGTTGGACCGGGTGCGGAAGGGAAGGTCAATGCCGGAATGCCCAAGGATCAGCGGGAGCAGGTGACAGGACGGGAGGAGGGGAAGCAACAGTCACTCCCCTCTGCTGCGGAACAGGGCCACCAGGCTCACTAACAGCCAGACAAGGAAAGTGCCCACTACCAAGACTTTCACGTCTACCTCCCAAGCGACGTCACTCCCGGGAGCTGAATTTGCTCAACGGGCCGGGAGGCGGTGCCTGCAGAAATATGAGGAACGGCTTAGAGGGTGCCATGTACGAATCTTATTAACTTACTATCAGCAATATTAGCTGTCAATGTGCTGTTTTCATTGCCATTGCACCGTGTGCACGACGCCTGGGAATACAAAATGAACTTCCCCGACATAACTGAGCCTTGCCTCTATTTCCTCAACCTTTACTTGATCTTTGAGCCTCTCCGGCTCTGACATGGAACATGCGCCAGTCCTGGCCCAGGATCAGCCTGGCCCCTCTCTTGAAGGTCATGTAAGACCAACCCCAGTGGAAAACGACGAGAATTCTGTTGGCAAAGCCGGTGAGGTAGTAGATATGGACCAGCAGCCAGGCAAGCCAGGCGGTGAACCCGGTGATGTGCAGCTTCCGGAACTGTCCCACCGCCTTGTTCTTACCGATGGTGGCCAGCATCCCCTTGTCGATATACCGGTACGGCTTTCTGGGTGTCCCTGACAGGTCGCGCAGGATGTTCCGTGCCGCCTTTCTCCCCTGCTGCAGGGCCACCGGGGCCAGGCCCGGCAGCGGCTTCCCGTCCCGCCCCGCGAAATGGGCGAGGTCGCCCAGGACAAATACATGGTCGTGCCCCTTGACGCTTAGATCCTCCTCCACCAGCACCCGTCCCTGGCTGTCCAGCGGGACCCCCATGGTGGCCCCCAGACCTGAGGCCCGCACCCCCGCAGCCCATATCACCGTTCCAGCCGGGATATGCTCGCCCGCAGCCTCCACCCCGTCAGAGTCGACCGCCGTCACGCTGGTGTTGGTCGTGATCCTCACCCCCAGCCTTGCCAGCTTGTCGGCGGCGTTTTGGGAAAGTTCCGGGGCGAAGGAAGCCAGGATGCGCGGCGAGGCCTCGATGAGGACTACACGACTGGAGCGGGGATCGATCCTTCTGAAGTCACGGGCCAGGGTGAATTTGCTCATCTCCGCGATGGCACCGGCGAGTTCAACTCCGGTCGCCCCCCCTCCCACCACCACGAAGGTCAAAAGCCTCTGCCTCTCCTGGGGATCCTCGTTCATCTCCGCCTGCTCGTAGGCGATAAGGATCCTCCTGCGTATCTCCCTGGCCTGCTCGATGGTCTTCAGCCCGGGAGCGTCATGCTCCCACTCCTCGTGGCCGAAGTAGGCGTGGTCGGAACCGCTGGCCACGATGAGATAGTCAAAGGGGATACTGCCGTGGTCCTTGATCATCACCATCTGGCGCTCGAGGTCCACCGAGGTGGCCTCGGCCAGGAGCACCGTGATGTTCTTGAAACGCGAAAGGATCCCCCGGATGGGGGCCGCGATATCGGCCGGATTAAGTCCCGCCAAGGCCACCTGGTAGAGCAGCGGTTGAAAGAGGTGATGGTTGCGGTTGTCGACCAGGGTTACCTTGACCGGGGTGTTGCCCAGCACCTTGGCGGCGTTGAGGCCGGCGAACCCCCCTCCGATGATCACTACTCGCTTGGCAGCTTGCCCCATGGCCCCGTCTCCCTGTCAAAACTCCCTAAAGAGTACCCGGGAAATGGGCAACTGCATCCCAAAAGCTCCTTCAGGGATGGAGATCTGCCACGACCCCGCCGCCGGTAGCAGCGGCAGTCCCTTTGCGGCGATTTATCCCGCCGGCGAAGACCAGGTAGCCGTACTTGCCGTAATGAGTGATCTTCGGAAGGTAGCGGTCGGCTGCGTCCTGCGAAAGAGGGAGGAAAAGGGCGCTCACCCGCCCCGCTGCCCCTGACCGCTGCAGCACGGTCAACAGCAGCCCGTCGGGAGCCGCGTAGCGCTCCCCCTCCACGGAGAAGCTCCCGTCCGAGAGCTCGATCTCCCCGGGGAGTACCGGCAGGAGCGCCCTGTCCTGCGGCATCCCGCAGAAGATGAGGTCGCGGGTCCCTAGCTCATGCCGGTCCAGCTCACCCTCCCCGACGATCGGTGCCTTCCCCTGGGAAAGGGAGGCCAGCAGGTTCCTGAAGGACTCGCCACTTGCCCGGCAGTTCGGGGTCATGACCCCCACCAGGTTGGACGCCCCTTTCAGGCTATTCACCGTGGCCGGTATCTCGCCTGGCGAAAGGATCCGGAACACCTGGGCTTCCGGGTCCAGCAGGAGCCGGCCGGGAGCCTTGGCACTCGAGATGGTGAAGCTGGTCTTTTCACCCTGAAGTTCCACCAACTCCTCAAGCCGCCCCCCTTCCGCCGTCTCCACTCGAAGCGGCACCGCAATGCCGTAAGTAGGCGCCGCCTGGGTGATCTCGCCGGAAACCGTCCACCCCTTCCCTTCCCGGCGAGTGGTGACATCGGCCAGGGAGAGCCGGGGGCCGCCGGTCCGGGTAAGCCACTGCTGCATGAAAGGAGCCAGGTCCGTACCGGAGCTGCGCGAGAAGGCACGCACAAAATCGCTCCAGGAAGCGGCGCCGTACATGCGGTCCCGGGCGATCTCGCGCAAGGCCGTGAAGAAGGGGCCATCGCCGATGCGGGAGCGGACCATGTGGAAGACCATGGCGGACTTGCCGTAGCCGATGGCCCGGGAGGCCGGGTCGCTGCGGCTTTCGAAGGAGGTGACGGGAAAATCGTTGGCGGGTGTAACCAACGAGGCGTAGTCGATCAGCAACTGCCGGCGGTACTCCCGCCCCTCCGCCGGTGAGCGGCGCTCCTTCAGAAGATAATCGGCCAGGTAGGTCACCAGACCTTCGCACCAGTTTCCCTCCCTGGGATCGATCCCGATCCCGTTCCCCCACCACGAATGGGCGATTTCATGGGGGAAGCTGGTATCGATGATGAAGGGCAGCCGGATCACCGAGCCCCCCAGCAAGGTGAATGACGGGAAGCCATATCCGGTCGGGAAAAAATTCTCCACCACCGCGAACTTCTCGAAGGGATAGGGGCCGAAGAGCTCGCTGTAGAAGGAGAGGTACTTGGCTGCTGCATCGAGGTACCGCGACGACAGGGAGGCGTTATCCGGATAAAGGTAGCTGTAGAGGGCGATGCCGTTGATGCTCCTCTCCTCGATGCGATAGTACCCCGCGCAAAGGGACAGTCCCCCGACTGGCCGTTTCTCTTCCCATCTCGATCTTGTCACCGCGCCTACCGTTTCCCGGGAGACTCGCCTACCGTAGCTGATGGCCTCGACGCCGGCTGGCGCCGCCACCGTGAGAGAGCGGCGGAGCGGGACCTGCGACGGGACAGGGTACCACAGCGCCCCGTCGCCGAGGAAGGTCCCTTCCCTGGTGATGGCGCCGTTCACCCCGTAGCTGGGATCTTCGCCCGCTGCAGGGTGGCGGGAGACCGGATCGTTGAAGGTCCCGCTGTAGGAGACCGTGACCGGGACGGGTTCACCTATGGCGGGAAGTACCACGGAGAGCATCCCGCCTGAAAAGGTATAAGCGCTCACCTTCCCCGCCACCTCGACCTTCCGGATCTTGGCGTTCTCGGAGAGCCTCAATGACGCCCTGCTGATCCCCGGTGAGTAGATGACGGTGCTTTCGCCGAGAAGCTGATGGCTCTCCGGCTTCAAGGTCACAGCCACGTGCTGCCACTGGACCTGGGACCGCCTCTCTTCGGCATGACCGGAGCGGGGGATGAAACAGACGAACAGAACCAATGCCGCCAGCCAGAAACGAGACACAAGCCACCTCCTGATGCTCAATTCATTCATTGCAACTCCTTCGACGGCCGATTGGTCATCGTCCAAGTGGTGCGGCCTCGGCGGGAAATGATAGACAGAGCCGGGTGCCGACCGATCCACCCCCGTGATTGTATAGCCGGCATCCTGGTGTACTCTTGCACTGTCTAGGGCAGGCGGTTCGCTCCGGGGAGGTGCGTCCATGTCAACCACTGTGAGAATCATGCTGGCGCTGGCGTTTTTAACCGTTACCTCTCAAGCTTTCGGCCATCAAGTCATCACCCGCATGAGCGACCGGCAAAATGTCACATTGTCGCAGGTCCTGGCGGACGTCGGGAATTCGGACCTGGTGCTGATAGGGGAATCGCACGATAACAAGACTCATCACGAGCTGCAGCTCGCCCTGATCCGCTCTCTGTGGGAGAGAAAGCTCCCCTTGGCGATAGGTCTCGAGATGATGGAATCGACCAGCCAGCAGCACCTGGACGACTGGATCAACGGGAGGATGGATGAGGCCTCCTTCCGCATGGTCTTTGCCAGCAACTGGACTCTTGACTGGGAGATGTACCGGGAGATCTTCCTCTTCGCCCGGGACAACCGGATCCCGATGGTGGCCCTTAACGTCCCGAAGGGGATAGTCAGGAAGGTTGCCCACGAAGGGTTTGAATCACTGACCGCCGAGGAAAAACGGGGGCTCCCGCAAGGAGCAAGCTGTGACATCAACAATCCCCATACCGTCTTTCTCAAAAAGATCTTCCAAGGGATGTTCCAGCACATGGAGGGGAAAACCTTCACCCATTTCTGCGAAGCCCAGACTCTCCGCAACAGCGGCATGGCCCTCTCTATCACCCGCTATCTCAACAAGCATCCCGGCACCAAGGTGGTGGTGCTGACCGGGATCTGGCACGCCATCAAGAACGCCATTCCCGACCATCTCGGCCGCAACGGGGGCAGATTCGCCTGCACCGTCATCCTCCCGGACATCCCGGAATTCGCGGCCGGGACCGTAGCGGACAGTGAAGCCGACTACCTGATCGGGCTGTGACCTTCCCGGCTGACCGCCATCACTTGGTAGACCCCATCCTCCCAGGCTTCCATCTTCCCCATCTCTTCCGCGTACTTCCCCAGTTCCTGTGCCCGCCTGCTGTTGAAGGTGCGGGTCCGTGGTGTGAGAGGAAGCTCAAACTGCGGGAACGACAAGAGTAAATGGCTTTGCTTAAAAGTTCAAGCACCGATATTAAGTAGGGACAAATGATAATTCGCCCTGAAGTCGCCACAGGTGGCAGGCTTAATAGTATCGAGGTATGCGGACCGAGGTCTTCTATGTATTTTTGGAAGACACTGACTGTTAGGCCGGCAGAGATGCGAGCGATACCCGCAGGGACAATGACATTGGCCGCTGTGAGATCAGAACAGCTTGTTCCAGGTGAGCATCACGCCGCTTCCCGATTTGCCGTTGCGGATGAGGTTGGATTCCCAGCTGTAGGCAAGATAGAGAGAAGAGTTCCAGAAGCAGGCACTGTCCAGGCTGATGGTACCAGAGGCACCGCTCCTTTCCCTAAAAACGACCTGGTCGGAGCCCTCGACCACTGCCCGGTCGGCCCACATGTACGAGCCGATGAGGCTCAGGTACAGGAAGAAGGTCAGCTCGCGGCGGTAGCCGAGGCATGCCGTGGCGTAGTTGGTGGCCCTGATGTCGTCGTAAAGGACGCCCGTGTAGAAGGGACGAGCGAGGTCGTCGGTCTCGCTCGGAAACGATCCGCCATTGATGATGAAGGCGTTGTAGCGATCTCCGCTAATGGTCTTGCCGCCATTGAGCCTCAGCAGCAAGCGGTTGCGCTCCGACAATCCAGGGATACCGCCGGCACCGACGAAATATCCCTTCACCTGCATGAAATCCCGATGGACAGAGCCGGTACCGGTGGGACTAAGGTCACGCCACTTGTTGCGATGGGCGTAATCGAGATCGAAGCCCATGGCGATGCCTAGGTGGGGCAGTTCCAGCAGGTTCCTGGTAAGCCCGTCGTAGCGTCCCCGCAGCCGCGCACCGTAGAGGAAAGTGCTCGGCGGTACCACGACGTCCCGCCCCGTATCATCGTCACGATCGGCGTACATGTAACCTACCCTTCCGAGGAGCTGGAGCTTCATGTCGTTGTCCACCTCGTAAGGCGGCACCCGGAACCTGAGGCCCGGTCCGAGAGATGCCATGAGCGTTCCCCAGACCACCCCAGTCTGCTTTATCTCCCGGTTGTCCTGCAACTCCGTGATGCCCCCAGGGAGGGTGTAGTTCTCGAAATGGCCCACCAGCTCATACTGACCGAACCTCCTGTCATACTCGAGCTCATTGTAGAGGACGCTTATCACGTCGCGCGTCCGGTACCTCTCCTTATCCCTTTTGATATAGAGGGCGACGGCGGGCGTCCCGGGGGAGCCGTCCTGTTTCGGAGCGAGGATGGTACCGCCGAGGGTGATAGAGGTCATGTGGCTTCGGTCGACCGCAGGAATGGGGATAACCTGCCCCAGGAAAGTAGCTTCCTGCGCTTCACCAGCCAGCGGGGTGTGATAAGGCTGAGGGGTGGCACCGACGGTCGCGGCCGCTGCCACTGCCTGATCTGCCGAGGCTGAAGGAATTACGGAGAGGTCTCCGCAGAATATGAAGACCAGGGTTGCGAGAAGGACCGAAATCGCTTTTTCTCCGTTCCAGCTCCTTAATCCCTTCATGACCTCCTCCCTCGCCTTCTGCCGATGACTGCGACGGTAGGCATTGACCAATTAACTATAGGATACAATTACCGATGCTCAACCCAGCCCTGCCAACTTTTAGAAAGCCCCTTGACAAGCGATGGTTACCATCTGGTATGGTTGTCATAAGATAACCAGGAGGGGTTTATGGAGCAGCTGACAGCCAGGCAACAGGAAGTTCTCGACTTCGTCACCGGGTACATCAACGAGTACGGCTACCCGCCAAGCTTGCGGGAGATCGGAAAAAAGCTCGGAGTTTCTGGGACGTTGGGCGTAATGAAACACCTGGAGGCTCTGGAGAAGAAGGGCTATCTCCGTCGCCAGGAAGGAAGCACCAGGGGAATCACCCTCTCCAGCCAATCGCAGGCCGTCAGCCTCCCCATAGTCGGGCAGGTGCGGGCGGGAGCACTTCATCCCGCCATCGAGGAGATCGAGGGGCACTTCGCCATCGACCGCTCCCAGCTTCAGGCAGGAGGGGCCTTCTTCCTGCGGGTGAAGGGAGATTCCATGATCCACGCCCACATCAAGGAGGGTGACCTGGCGCTGGTGCGCCCCCAGCCAACGGCTACGAACCGCGACATCGTGGTGGCCATGGTGGCCGGGGAAGCAACCCTGAAGAGGTTTTACCGGGAGAACGGGCGGATCAGGCTGCAGCCGGAAAATCCCAACTATGACGCCATCATCATCAGGGAGGGAGAAGGCGAGGTCTCTATCGTGGGGAAAGTTGTTGGCATCTATCGGCAAATGGAGTAGCTTGATGCACCGTGTCGCTGAAAGGATAAAGGTCGCCGCCGTTTTCGCCCCCGGCCCCCAGGTCAAGCCGGTCTGGTTCGAGTGGCGACGGCGGAAGCATGCCATCACCGAGACCTCCTACTTCTGGAAGGACTGCTGCGGTGAGGCCACCAGGCTGCACTTTGCCGTGAGCGACGGCAGCAATTTGTTCGAGCTGATGTTCGACCTCCACGATCAGCAGTGGACCCTGGAGGGGGTCGAGGAGCGGTAGCACCCCCGTTCCAGTTTTACTTTCGCACCCGAAGGATAAAGAGTTGGAAGTTCAGCGGATCATCCTCCACATCGACATGAACGCCTTCTTCGCCTCCGTGGAACAGCAGTCGAACCCGGAGCTGCGCGGCAAGCCGATCGCGGTGACAGGGGCGGCGAAACGAACCGTCATCACCACCTGCTCGTACGAGGCACGCGCCTTCGGGGTCAAGACCGGCATGAACAGCTGGGAGGCGCGCCAGAAGTGCCCGCAGCTGATCTTCGTGGTGGGCAACAACCGCAAGTACACCTACACCTCCAAGGAGATCATCAAGATCATGCGGGAGTACACCCCCATGGTCGAGGTTTTCTCCATCGACGAGGCCTTTCTCGACGTCACCGGCTCCCTCTCCCTTTTCGGCTCTCCCCACGAAATCGTCCACCAGATCAAGTCCCGCATCAGGGAGAGCTTCGGCCTCACCTGCTCCGTCGGCATCGCCCCCAACAAGCTCCTCGCGAAACTTGCCTCCGACATGCAAAAGCCCGACGGGCTGACGGTGATCGCGCCGCAAGAGGTATCGCGAATACTGGAGAAGGTGCCGATCAAGGACCTTTGCGGCATCGGCCCAAAGTTACAGGAGCAGTTGAGCAAGTTCGGGATAAAGAGCTGTGGCGAGTTGGGAAGGTTCCCCGTTGACGTCCTGAAAAGAAATTTCGGCGTGGTCGGCGAGAGGCTCCACCTGATGGGGTTGGGGATCGATGACGCACCGGTTGTTCCAGAGGAAGAGTCCGAGGAGGTAAAGACCGTCGGACACAGCACCACCCTGGACCGGGACATAACTGACCATGAAGAAATCCTTAAATATCTGCTACAGCTTTCGGAGATGGTGGGGAGACGGGCCAGGAGGTACCAGGTGGCCGGGAAGACCGTGACGCTGACCATCCGCTATGCCGACTTCACCACCTTCTCCAGGCAGCAAAGCAGGGCCAGCCACACCAACAACAGCAATGAGATCTACCTGTCAGCAGTGAAGCTGCTGGAAACGGTCGAACTGACCCAATCCGTCAGGCTTCTGGGAGTCAGGATCAGCAACCTGCGCTATCACGAAGAGCAGTTGCCGCTCTTCGGGCAGGACCGGAAAAAGGCCCTGTTGGCCAGTGCCATGGATGACGTCAACAACCGCTTCGGGGACTTCTCCGTGACCTTCGGAAGCCTGCTCGGCAAGGATGGCGGCTCCAAAGTCATCTCCCCCGCCTGGCGTCCGGAAGGTCTCCGCAATGTAGATGTCGACTAGGAACAGCGTCGAATGAATACCGAGGTTCGAGGATTTGCGTTACGGTAGGACAATGCTTCTGCAGCGACCCGCGGCGGCCCCTTCACCCTTCACCCTTCACCCTTTACCCTTCACCGCCCCTAGAACCCCGGCACCCCTGTCGGCACCTGATCCCAGTAGGTCACAGACCCGTTGTGCCACTTCACTATCTGCACGCTTTCGTCCTGGGAGATGACGATGGCGATCGCCTCGTGGAGCTTCTGGCATAGCCGGTAAGCCGCCCGGTGCCGCGTCCCAACCCCCTCGCTCAGCACCGCCTCCGACTGAATCCCCTCGGTATCGAGCGCATGGGTGACCATGCCGACGCTGTCGAGATCCCCGGAGATCACCCCGCCAAAGCCGAGAAGTTCCTGGCGCTTGGTGATCACGACCGCACCGTCCACGGCGGAGAGAGCCGCGATAAAATGGGCCACGTCGAAGATGGCTTCGTCCAAGAGCGCAATGGTGTCATCCTTGCTGCTGACGTACTCCTGCCAGCCGACCTGCTTCTCCGGTTTTTTGGCGTCGCCATGAATCTCGGCCAGGGTGTTCATGATCCGCAGGGTCAGGGTCCGGAAACGTTGCCGCGACTCGAGCTCCAGGAACTGGTACTTGATGGTCATGTACCGGTTCTCTTTCATGATCTCGTCGGTCATCTCGGGGGGGAGGTAGACCAGCAGACCGCCGTGGTGCGAGTTGCGGATGACGCTTATGATGCGGCGGATCGCCTGCTGATTGACGTACTTCCCGAATTCGGGGTCCAGGTTCGCCCAGGGTCTTTCCGCTCGCGCCCGCGCCGCCTTATGCATGTCCCAGGTTTCGGAGTGGACGGTGGCAAGGCTGTCGGCGATCCATCTCGAATTGAATACATCCAGTGTCGGACAGTTGATGAAGCCGCCGTTTAGGGAAGCGATGATTTCGGAACCGATGCAGACGGAAAGCTGGCCTGCGCCGGTGACATAGATGACCAGGCAAAAAGGGAGCGGCGGAGAGGTCTTCCTGCCGCCGTAGACGTTGTGCATCCACCGGGTGCCGGAGTGGAGGAGGCCCCAGATCTGCGCACCCTCCACCGGATCCATCGAAATACCTATCAGCGTGCGATAGAAGTCGGCGGCAGGAGCCAGCCGATGAAGCTCGTACTCGTTGAAGGGACGCTTCCTGGAGAAGATCAGCCTATGGATGCCGGTCGGCGGACCTTCCTTGGCGGGGAAGAGATGGGATTCCCTGACGATCAGCCGAAACATCACCGGCCGCTCCTCTTCCCTCATCAGGCTCGCCTGGTAGCAGGTGGAGAGAACCTGTTCGAGTACCGCGCGGTCCGGCAGCCTGAACCCCGGCTCCTGCCCCACGGACATCCGGGACACGTAGGCTGCGTCCTGCCACCTCTCGTAGATGAAAGACACCAGGTCCTTCGGGTATGAGTGATGTCCGCTCGAAGGGGAGCACCTCAATATACCTCTCATTCCCTTTGGCATCGCTCTCTCCTATTAGTGCCGGTTCACGCCACCAGGTTTTCTAATGTCTTATTATCCGCCTTCCGTGCAGTGACTGTAAACCTTCCCGTCAAGTATAGCCGAGGGGGTCTAAATGCCAAAGGGATCGACCGGCATGCCTGCCGCTGAGCCGCCACGGGGCACCGTCCTTCCCCCCACCCCTCAACCATCCATTTATTCCCGCGCTCCCCCGTCGAGAGCTTTACATGGCACAGCCATTTTGTTAAGATGTCCGCCGCTTCTCTCCTACCCGAAAAGGTTTACAAATGTCCGAAATTACGCCCATGATGCGGCAGTACCTTGAGATAAAGGCAGACTACCCCGACAGCATCCTCTTCTTCAGACTCGGTGACTTCTACGAGATGTTCCTGGACGACGCGATAAAGGCGTCCCGCATCCTGGGCATCACCCTCACCTCGCGCAACAAAAACTCCGACGGCGCCGACGTCCCCCTTTGCGGGATACCCTTCCACTCCTGCGCTCCCTACATCGCCAAGCTCGTCGAGGCCGGCGAGAAAGTGGCCATCTGCGAGCAGACCGAGGATCCGAAGCTGGCCAAGGGAATAGTGAAGCGCGAGGTGGTGAAGGTGATCACCCCCGGGCTGGTGGTCGAGGATGCCTCCCTCTCGCCCAAGGAAAACAACTACCTGTTGGCCCTCTATTCCGAAGGCGACCGCTTCGGCCTCGCCTACCTCGACCTCTCGACCGGGGAGTTCCGCATCACCGAACTGGCAGGCATGCTGGCGGCCCTGGCCGAAGTCGCCTGCATATCACCCCGCGAGGTCATCCTCCCTTCCAGCTTCAGGGACCAGCCCAAGGCAAAGGAGCTGGCCCTGCTGGGGGCGGACCGGACGCTGACCTACTTCGAGGAGTGGGTCTACGATGCCGACTACGGCAGGCGCATGATCGCCAACCAGTTCAAGGGCGCCACCGCCGCCTCTCTTGGCTGCGACGGCCTTCCCGTTGCTCTGCTCGCCGCCGGCGCGGTCCTGCACTACCTGCTGGAGACCCAGAAAGGGAACGCTCCGCACGTAACGACCATAACGCCCTACAGCGACAGCGAACATCTTCTGCTGGACGAGTCGACCAGGCGCAACCTCGAGCTGACCGCCACCATCTCCGAGGGAAGGCGCAAGGGCTCCCTTATCGGCCTCATGGACCGCACCATCACCGCCATGGGAGGTAGGAAGCTCAAGCAGTGGATCAACTATCCCCTCATGGATCTGAAGAAGATCCACCAGCGCCAGGATGCCGTGGAAGAACTGCTGCAGGCGCCGGGAACCCGGGCCGAGCTGAGGGAGCTGCTGGACGGCGTCTACGATCTCGAGCGCCTGAACTGCCGGATCAGCCTGGCCTCAGCCACCGCGAAGGATCTCGCCTCGCTCAGGGTTTCTCTTTCCCGCATACCCGGGATCAAGGAGAAGATTGCCGCCTTCTCGTCGCCGCTTCTGCGGGAGCTCGATGGCGCCACCGATCCCCTCTCGGAGATCTGCGCCCTCATCGAGGCGGCCATAGTCGAGAATCCACCTTTCGTGCTGCGTGAGGGTGGGATCATCGCCGACGGCTTCAACACAGAGCTGGACGAGCTCCGCGCCATCAGCCGCGAGGGTAAAGGTTTCATCGCCAGGCTGGAGGCCAAGGAGAAGGCCCGCACCGGGATCAGCTCCCTGAAGATCCGCTACAACAAGGTCTTCGGCTACTACATCGAGGTCACCAAGGCCAACGTCGCAGCCATCCCCGAGGACTATATCCGCAGACAGACCCTGGCCAACGCCGAGCGCTACATCACGCCGGAGCTGAAGGAGTACGAGGAGAAGGTGCTGGGGGCCGAGGAGCGCATCCGGGACCTGGAATTCTCGCTCTTCCAGAGCGTGCGCGAGGCCGCGGCGGCCGAAGGGGAGCGCATCGCCCGCACCGCGGACCGGCTGGCCACCCTGGACGTGCTGCTCTCCCTGGCCGAACTGGCCCACGACAAGCGCTACTGCCGCCCGGAGGTCCACGAAGGAAGCGAACTCGGCATCACTGAGGGCCGGCACCCGGTCATCGAGGACATGCACTCTTCGGAGCGCTTCGTCCCCAACGACACGCTGCTCGACAACGGCGAAAACCAGCTGATCATCATCACCGGCCCGAACATGGCGGGTAAATCGACCTTCATGCGCCAAGTCGCCCTCATCACCCTGATGGCCCAGATGGGGAGCTTCGTGCCGGCCGATAAGGCCCGCATCCCGCTGGTGGACCGCATCTTCACCAGGGTCGGCGCCTCCGACAACCTGGCGCGCGGCCACTCCACTTTCATGGTCGAGATGATGGAAAGCGCCGCCATCCTCAGGGGCGCCACGGCGAAGAGCCTGGTGATCCTTGACGAGATCGGCCGCGGCACCTCTACCTTCGACGGCGTCTCCATCGCCTGGGCCGTCGCCGAGTTCCTGCACGACAACAGGATGCACGCGGCCAAGACACTCTTCGCCACCCACTACCATGAACTGACCGAGCTGGCGGTGACCCGTCCCGGCATCAAGAACTTCAACATCGCGGTCAGGGAATGGAACGAGCGGATCATCTTCCTCAGGAAGATCGTCCCCGGCGGGGCCTCTCACTCCTACGGCATCCAGGTGGCGCGGCTGGCAGGGCTTCCCCAGGCGGTCATCGACCGGGCCAAGGAGATCCTGCTTAACCTCGAGAAGGGGGAATACGGCGAAGGGGGCGTCCCCCGCCTGGCCCGCGGAAAGAAGACGCCTCCCCAGTCGCCGCAACTCTCCCTGTTCGGATCATCCTCCGATGATGCGATACGGGAACGCCTCAGGGGCGTCGAGGTGACGACCCTGACCCCGCTCGAGGCTCTAAATCTTGTGGACGAATTAAAAAGGATGGTTCAGGGATGACGACGTACCCTATTGAAATAGCAGGATCTTTCCGTATCACCTCCGGGGGGGCTCGCCGATGAAAAGACGGGAGTTCCTCAAGTACCTGGGTATTTCGGCGCCCATGCACCAATGGCTCATCTGCGAGCTCATGGCCGCTCAGGCTTCGGTGCTGATGAATCCGCTCCTGTCCCTGGCGGCTCAGTCCGAAAAAGGGGGCCTGATCGGGGTGACGGAACTGAAGCACTGGTCCACCCCCGATTACACCCGGGTCTCCATCACCCTGGACGAAGAGGCGAAGTTCGAGCACCACAAGATCCCGGGAAAGCTGTACCTCGACATCAGCGGGGCACATCTCAACCGGGGCGTCAAGGACCTCGCCATCGGGGACGGCCTCCTCAAGAACGTTCGCATCGCCCAGTACCGGGCCTCGACGGTCCGTGTGGTGCTGGACCTCGACAGCATCAAGGAATACAAGATCTTCACCTTCTCCGAACCCTTCCGCATCATTATCGACGTCAAGGGAGACAGGAGACAGGAGATTTCGGCCTCGAAGGAGGTCATCGAGGCCGACAAGCACGAGGCTGCCCCGGTCGAGAAACCGAAGGCAGCTCCGTTCAAGCCCGGCCGGATCAGAAGGATCGTGATCGACCCCGGACATGGGGGGCATGATCCCGGCGCCATGAGCCCTTCCGGAACCAGGGAGAAGGACATCGTGCTCCAGATCGGTCTCAAGCTGGCCTCGAAGATCCGCGAGGAACTCGGTATCGACACCGTCATGACCAGGTCCACCGATGTCTTCATCGAACTGCAGGAGAGGACGGCCATCGCCAACAAGGTCGGCGCCGACCTCTTCGTCTCGGTGCATGCCAACGCCTCGCTCAATCGTGCGGCAAGCGGTATAGAGACCTATTACCTGAACCTGGCCAAGACCGAGAAGGTGGCCCAACTGGCGGCCAAGGAGAACGGGACGACCCTGGAGAAGGTGAGTCTGTTGCAGGCGGTGCTCTTCGACCTGATGGCCAACTACAAGCTCAACGATTCCGCACACCTGGCGAACGAGGTCCAGAAGGCGCTCCACAAGAAGGCGCTGACAGGATACCCGACGGTGAAGAACCTGGGGGTCAAGCAGGGTCCCTTCTACGTGCTGGTCGGGGCCACCATGCCCAGCATCCTGGTGGAGACCGCCTTTGTCAGCAATGAACGAGACGAGCAGAAGCTCAAGGATCCCCAGTACCAGGACCTGACGGCAGACGGCATCCTGACCGGGATCAAGAGCTACATCGCCGCTCTGAAATAAACTACCCCCCTGCCCTCCCCATGGAGGTCGGGATTCACGGCTTATCAACATCACAGACAGGACAAAAAAAGGCCGGCATTTAGCCGGCCTTCTCTTTTTTCAGCTGTGGTTACAGATCCTACTGGCTGGCCACCGTCGACCCGACCGGCTCAACGCCGAAGTCAGCGGCATCCTTGGGAACATTGGCGACGGCAACCACGAACCCTATCGCCTGCCCCGGCTTGACGCTGAGATTGGAGAGGGAATCGCCGAACTGGTTGTTCATGATGGCGTCGATCTTCGGCATCGGGAGCGTTTCGAGCTGCTCCTTGGACAACCTGTTCCCGCAGTAGGCGGTCTTTTGCACCAGCACGGCACCCTTCTTGTCGAAGATGGTGACCCTGACGTGGATGGAGGCCCTGGCCTTCTTGAAATTATTGACCGCCTCGCCGGTGATCACGAAAAGCTCGCCTGCTTCCTTGTTCTGGTAGAAGGAGGCCAGAGGCTTCCTGATGGTGATGCGCCCTTCCTCGGGGGTCTCCATGCCGAACCACTTGCCGACGAACCCGAGGCCCAGCTTGTCGAACTTGGCCAGCGCGGTCGGCCCGCTCTGCAGGAGGTAGAGACCGGCGCCGGTCAGGGCCAGGATCACTGCCACGCAGATGGCAACGACCGAGACAGTGAGGATCGACCGCCCCTTGCGTCTCGAGGAGATGGAGAGGGGGGGGAGTTCCTCCTCTTCCTCGCCACCAAAGGGGGCAGCGATCGGCTCGGGCTTGCCACCGAAGGAGAAGTCGAGGGAACTGCCAGCCTCTTTCTTGGCCTGCGGCTCCGGCTGCACAGGCGGCACGGGGGCTTCGGCCGGTTCAGGAGCCACGGATTTAGCAGCACCGGCAGCAGCGAGGCCGGCAGCAGCGAGGCCGGCAGCGGCGAGACCGCCGGCAGCATGCCCTTCTGCCATCCCTTCGCCTGCGGGCGGCTTCGCCGGCTCAACAGCAGGAGTCTCTTTCTCTTCGGCAAAGGAGAATTCGCCGAGGCTGAAGCCGCCAGGCTCGCCCCCCTCTTCTTCCGGCTTTTGCGAAATTTCCTCACCGAAGGGGAACTCGCTCAGATCGCTCCCTTCCTCTGCAGCAGTGGTTTCCTTCATGGCCGGCGGCTCGTCGGAGAAGCTGAAGTCGCTGAAGTCGAACTCCTCCTTGGCAGCGGGAGCTTCCTCAGCCGCAGCCGGCTCTTCAGTGAAGCTGAAGTCGCTAAAGTCGAATTCGCCTTTGGCGGCAGGTGCTGCTTCCTCGGCTAGTGCAGGCGGTTCCTCGGTGAAGGAGAACTCGCCGAAATCAAGTTCCGGGGCGGCAGGCGCTGCCTCCTCGGCTGGTGCAGGCGGTTCCTCGGGGAACGAGAACTCCCCGAAATCAAGTTCCGGAGCGGCAGGCGCCGCCTCCTCGGCTGGTGCGGCCGGTTCCTCAGGGAACGAGAACTCCCCGAAATCAAGTTCCGGAGCGGCAGCTGCCGCCTCCGGCTTCACCGTGGGCTCGGGGTTGAAATCGAATTCCCCGAATTCGAGAGCGCTGCCGGACGGCGCGGCGGCTTCCTTCTCCCCGGCGCCTTCAGCCGGTTCCAGCTCTTCTCCAGGGCCCGGACCTGCGGCCGCTGCCGGTTCCGCCTGGGGCGCGGCAGGCTCCTCCATGAAAGCGAACTCGCCGAAATCGAGTCCCTGAGAAGGTGGCGTCGCCTCAGCCTCCTCTTTGACCGTCGGCTCCGCGGGAGCGGCAGCCTCGGGAGCGAACTCGAACCCGGCAAACTCGGCGGCGAAATCGGGTTCGGGGGCAGGCGCGGCGGCAGCGGGCTGTTCCGGTGCGGGAGGCTCTGCAGCTTGCGCTGCAGGTTCGGGGGCCTTAGTCAACCCTTCCCGGGGCACCTGGTCCTCCGGCTTACCGGGGGTCGGGGCCCCAAGGCCGGAGAGTATGGCATCGAAATCCGACTCTTCCTGCTTTTGCTCAGTCCCCGCAATGAAGACATGGCGGCATTTCGAACACCGGACTTTAACTCCGCCCGGTTTGAGCTTGGAATCGTCGAGCCGGAACTTGGTGTTGCACTGGTCACATTGGAGTATCATTCAGCGTCTCCATACTTTTTTTTGAAACGTGGTAAAGCGGCAAGTTGTTAACATAAAAATGAAGGGTGAGACCGCGGGTCCTTTCTCGACCACCAGCACATCCCTTCACGTTGGATTTGTCTAAGAATTCCTTCGTCAGCAATACTTTCCAGAGAGCGCGGCTCCGTGAGAGCTTGGAAACTTTACCAGTTCCATTAATATTCTCCACATTTTTCTATAACAGATGCAATTTGTACTGTCAAATCATTCTGGTCTACAGAGCTCCATTGTGGTATAAATTACGGGTTGATAGCAAAGAACCAAGGGGTAAGACATCATGAAAGTACACTTATCTGCTCTCGCCTTGCTGGCAACCCTACTGACCGCGGTTACGGCCTTCGCCGCACCCGAGCTTGCCGTCGACCATGGGACCTTCAACTTCGGGACCATCACCCAGGGGAAGAAAGTACAGCACGTCTTCATCATCAGAAATACCGGTGACAGCCCGTTGCAGATCAAGCAGTTGACCGCCTCGTGCGGCTGTACCGCGGCCAAGCCCTCTTCCTCCCTCATCCTGCCGGGCAAGAGCGCGGAGGTCGAAGTGATCTTCGATTCCGCCAACTTCTCCGGAAAGGTGCAGAAAACCGTGACAATGAACACCAATGCAGGGAAGACACCGAGTTATACCTTCAACATGGAAGGAAACATCGTAGAGGAACTGCAGGTATCCCCGCGGCAGGTGAGCCTGGGGGCGATGGCTGCGGGCGTGTCGAAGCAGGTCTCGATCAGCGTGACCAACAAGGGCGGGAGCAGCGTCAAACTTCTCTCGGTGAACGTCAACTCCACTTCCCTTCAGATAAAGCCGACGATCAAGAAGAATGAGCTGAAGCCGGGAGAGACAGCAGTCATCGAGCTGACAGTCACTGCACGCCCCGAAGCCAAGGTCCTGAGCGGCTATGTCCATATCATGACGAGTAGTCCGAACAAAAAAGAGATAACCGTACCAATCTATGCCTCAGTGGCGAGGTGATAGAGCCAGTACTCGATATACCAGCACAACTTTTTTTGCAATTAGCCCTTGAGTTGGGTGTGGAAATAGTGTAAAAGTTTATTCTTTCCCGGGCGGGTAGCTCAGCTGGATAGAGTACTGGCCTCCGAAGCCAGGGGTCACGGGTTCGAATCCCGTCTCGCCCACCAATTTTCAATTATTACGCAGCATCATAAGAGACTCCGAAGGCGTTTGCAAAGATCAATGCAAACATTTTCGGAGTTTCTCGTTATGGAGTCCAGCCAGTCCCGCCCTCTCGTCACCCGCGCCAGAGGCTACCAGTATGTCTGCCGCGGCCCCGCGTCCTCTCACGACTTCCCCACCGCCACCATCTGGACATGCCTCAAGGCAAAAAGCAAAGCCAACGCGTTCACAGCACCTGGTTTCAATCAACAAGTCACCGGCGTCTCCGTCAGCGATCAGCCGTCAGTCACCGGCGTCCCGTCAGCCGTCAGCCGTCATTTTTTGTCATGCGGACTCTTGGTTTCCTCTGGATCGTGACCGCGGGCGACGGGGAACTGCCAACCGTGGCGGATGCCCATAAACCTGAGCCAGAAGCAAAGGGCCGCGCCCGCGAGGGATGCCACGGTGGATGAAAATCCCAGCATTTCACCGCTTACCACTACGGCCGCACCGGCCAAAGCGGCAACGGCATAAAGCTCGGCTCGCAAGACCGTTGGAATCTCGCTCAGCAAGACGTCGCGCGCCATGCCTCCGCCGATCCCGGTCAACATGCCGAGCAGCGCTGCCATAACCGGATCCAGCCCGAAGGAGAGCGCCTTGTGCGTTCCGGAGACTGCGAATAGCGCCAATCCGGCAGCATCGAAGATGAGTACGGGACTCTTCAACTTGGCAACGGTAGCATGCCAGTAAAAGGTGATGACTCCGGCAAAGAGCGACACTGCGAGATAGCGCCAGTTACTGAGCGCCGCTGGAGGCACCGCTCCGATCAGCAGGTCACGGGTGATCCCGCCGAAAGTCGCTGCGGTAAAGGACAGCACCAGAACGCCGAAAATATCAAGGTGCCGTCTGACCGCCGCCATGGCACCGCTGAGGGCAAAGACGAAGGTACCGACAAGATCGAGCACCAGAACGAGCCGCTCCGCTGTCAGTTCCTTTTTCAAAATTATGAGCCCGGTCTGTTCCATGGCTATACCTGTTCAAGCCTGGGTCTTTTTGCCGCACGAAACCACCATCTTGGATGGCGGCAATAGCACTTTCGACAATTGCAACACAGCTATTCTTGGCAGCCATGCGCGGCTCACTCCGGTTTTACTTGGCCAGCCAGACACCAGCTGCGGTCAGCATGGTTTCTATACCGGTTTGCAATGTGGGATGCAGGGTAGGCGCCCAAAAGGGCGAATGCGGACCGGGCAGTTGCGCCACACTTCCCTCCCGCACCGCCTGTTCATACTTCTCTGGTGAGCAACCGCCGACGAACCAATAGGTATAGGGGGTGTGCCAGGCATTCCCGAAACGGCCGAAATCCTCGCTGGCACCCTGAGATGGGACTTCTATCAACTGGTCGCCAAACCGGCCACGAAACGCGTCGGCTACCTTTTTGGTCACCTCCGCATCATTGACGGTCAGCGGGTAATTGTTGATTTCTTGGAACTCGGGATCTTTCGGTGCGTTCGAAGCACGGGCCTCGGCGATACAGATCCTCTTGATCGCAGCCAGCACGTGGTCGCGCACGGTTTCGTCCGTAGTCCTCACATTAAGCTTTATATATGATTCGGCGGGAATGATGTTTTCTGCCGTTCCGGCGTGGAATTCGCCCACCGTCACCACGCACTGCGCCTGGGGGGAAATCTCGCGAGCGACGATGGTCTGGAGGCGCAGTACCGTTGCGGCAGCCATCACGATCGGATCAACCCCGTTTTGGGGCATCCCGCCGTGCGCTCCTTTGCCGAAAAAACGCACCAGCATGCTGTCACCGGAGGTCAGAACCTGCCCGGAACGCCAGCCCACGGTGCCGGCGCGATACTGCAGCAGATGCTGGCCCATGATGACGTCAGGCCTGGGAAAACGATCGGTGAGGCCGTCGTCGAGCATGGCTTGCGACCCTTGGGCGGTTTCTTCTGCCGGTTGGAAAACCGTCATGAGGGTGCCGCGCCAGGCATCGCGATTCTGGGCCAGTACCATGGCGGCTCCGAGCAGCCAAGAGGTGTGCATATCATGCCCGCAGGAATGCGCGACCGGTACGGCCTCGCCTTTGGCGTTTACGGCTTCCTTGGAACTCGAGTAAGGCACTCCGGTAGCTTCCTTTATCGGCAAAGCGTCCATATCGGCACGCAACATAACCGTAGGGCCTTCGCCATTTTCCAGGATACCGATCACCCCTGTCTTGCCGACCTTTTCGGTCACTTGGTAACCGGCCTCGCGCAACTTCTGCGCGACAATGCCGGCGGTACGCATCTCTTGCAAAGACAGTTCAGGGTTTTGATGGAGATCTTTATATATGGCCTCGATCATCGGCAATATCTGATCAATCTCCTCAAAAAAACGACTGACAAATTGCGACATGAGCCCTCCCGCATTTCATAACTCGAGTCCGTGGGGCCGAGAGACCTGTAACATATCTCCTCATGAGCTTAATAAGCTGCATTTTGGCAGTCACTGATTGTCCCAGTTACTCAGTTGGAGTAACGAGAAAAAGAAGGAGAGCAGTCTGCGGGGTAACCCTCCCCCGGCAGAGCCGGGGGATTACCTAGTGGAATTTATTTTCTTTTCAGCCTCAGAGCGATATCTGCCACATGGGCACCCTGGAACCGGGCTCCTGCCAGCTCGTTTTCGCTCGGCATCCGCTCACCTTGACCTCCTGCAATGGTGGACGCACCATAAGGGGAGCATCCGGTAATCTCACCGACCCCCATCTGGCCGGCGAAGCTGTAGGGGAGGCCAACCACTACCATACCCTGGTGCAGCAAGGTGGTGTGAAAGCTGAGGATGGTCGATTCCTGGCCGCCGTGCTGGGTTGCGGAGCTGGCGAAGACGCTGCCGACTTTCCCCACCAACGTCCCTTTCACCCAGAGCCCGCCAGTGGCGTCAAGGTACTGCCGCATCTGGCCGCACATGTTGCCGAACCGGGTCGGAGTGCCGAAGATGACGGCATCGGCATCGGCCAGGTCATCCACAGTGGCAACCGGGATGTGGGCCATCCCCTTCTTCGCCTCCAGGGCCCCCATCATCCCAAGCACCTCGTCGGACAGAGTTTCCGGCACGCGCTTAATAACCGCCTCGCATCCCGCAACACTACGAACCCCCTCAGCTACAGCCTCTGCCATCTTGTAGATGTGCCCATACATACTGTAGTGAACTATCAAAATCTTGCACATGTTCGATTTACCTCCTCATGATATGGGCCATGACGGCCCGTCGTTATTTCGTATCTTGCTGCTATCCTGACAAAGCTTACACCTAATCATGTCTTATAGTCACAGTCATTTATAGTAACAGTCATAATTCAGAAGACAACTCTCACAGCCTGTCAATAGAAAGAAGATTGAGGGCGCTCAGCAAGTCGGCAGGGCTGCGGTTGATAGATGCCTCGACCTGGTTGAAAGTGCGCACTTAGGCCATGATGACTCTGCTAGGCGTTGCGCAAGGCGATCCCCACCTAACCCCAGGACGGCTGGGCAGCTTGCCGCGCCGTAGCCAGGGGGACCTTCGTAACTACGGCAAGACCGCCCTCACCTCTCGCCAGCCGCGGATCGGCAAAAAAAACATTGCATAATGATAGTTAGAATGCTATCTAAAATTCATGACCGTATACGCCACGAAAATTGACCGCAGCAACCTGCTTTTCCGTCTTGCACTTCTGACGCGTCGCTGGCGACAGATCCTGGACAACGAATTCCAGGATGCAGGCCTGACCGCTGCTACTTGGCGTCCTCTCCTGCATCTTCATCTTCTTGGCGAAGGTATTCGCCAGAAAGACCTGGCTGCATCCATCGGGATCGAGGGCCCCTCTCTGGTCCGTCTGCTCGACACGCTCATCGCCAAGGGGTTGATCGAGCGTTCGGAAGACGCCACGGATCGCCGGGCTAAACTCCTCTGCCTCACCACCCCGGGGCGGGCAGTCGTGGCCAGGATTCACGGAACGATGATGAATCTTGAAAGCGAGCTGCTGAGCCCCTTCAGTGACAGCGAGTTTTCCCAGGTGGCGGGATTTGTCGAGCGGCTGGAAACCACCGTCAGCACTGTACGGCAGCGGGGCAGACAGTGATGCCTCACGCACTTCGCCGGCTCATCATCCACCAGCGGCCGCACCTCGTCTTTGCCCTCCGCGGCACTGTTGCGCCGGTTCTGGAAAGGGCTGCCGCCGCCCTCTATGAGATTTCAGCGCCTGAATCATCGCCGGCTCCGGGGGATACATCCGGTTTCTATGCAACGGGGGAGGAGTGCTGGGAGGGGGGGAGACTGCAATGCCCTATCTGAGATTCAAGGGGTTCGACGAAGGTTTATTGCGGCAGCAACTCCCCGTGCTGGTCGAGGAGTTTGCCCGTGTCGCCGCCGTGCCGCGGGAAATAGTAAAGATCGAGCTACTTCCCGTCATCCAGCTCACGGCTACTCCACGTTCGCTGGAGATATTCATGTTTCTGAGGTCGCAGGAAAAGCACGATCGGATCGCTGAAAACCTCAACGACCTCCTCAGCCATTTCGGTTATCGGGATGTCCATATCTTCTTTGTGCCGCTGTCTCCATCCCTGTACTACAAGGAAGGGGAGCCGCTAAAAGAGATAAGCTGGCTACCAGAATTTCAACCTCGTAAAGGCGGGTGAAAAACCCTGCACGACGTCTTCTCCCGATCACCTGCATCACCCAGGCTCATACTGCAGTTTACAAGCAAGAGAGGAATCATCATGGATCTAAAAGGTAAAAATGTACTGGTAACCGGCGCCAACGGAGGCATCGGTGGGGCTTTGGTCAAGGCGCTTCTCGACAGGGGGGCCGCCAAGGTCTATGCGTCCGCGCGAACCGTCACAGCGGTAACGAAATTGTCCAAAAGCAAAACCGACAGGGTTGTCTCGCTCCGGCTGGACATCACCTATCCCTCCAGTGTGGCGTTGGCCGCAGAGTTCTGCCGGGATGTGGATCTGCTGATCAACAATGCCGGCGTCAATCGGTGCACCGGCCTGCTGGAGCCTGCCGGCGTGGCAAGCGCCGAGGATGAAATGAAGGTGAATTTCTTCGGCACCTTGGCCATGTGTCGTGCATTCGCGCCTATACTCGCCTCCCGGGGGGGAGTGATCGTGAACGTATGTTCCGTCGTCGGTTTGGTCAACCTGCCCGTCAACGGGACCTATTCCGCCTCCAAGGCGGCTGTGCACTCCCTTCTGCAGGGGGTGAGGGCCGAACTTGCTCCCCATGGGGTACGGGTGGTCGGGGTTTACCCCGGCCCGGTGGATACCAGGATGACGGCCGGCCAGGAAATGCCCAAGGCGACCCCGGAGCAGGTCGCCGCCGCAATCTTGGCTGGGCTGGAGAACGATGACGAGGAAATTTTCCCCGACCCCATGTCGCAGGATGTTCGCTGCAGACTTGAGAAGGATCCCAAGCAGGTTGAAAGGGCCTTTGCCGCGTTGATTCCGGTCTCCAAGGTAGTGACGGCAGCGGTTGATGATGTCGCGTTGGGGAATCACCTGCAGGTGGTCGTCCCATAAGGGTGCATAACCGCGAAGAGTGTCGTGTTTGACATCGAGCAAAGTGTTATGAGTTTTTGTGCCGTGTTCCGGGAAGAGTCCCAGGAACACGGTCTTACTCCGCCGCAGTATATTCTGCTCGCCATCCTGTGTTCAGCTGTCTGTGGCGTCTCCCCCCAAACAGATCGCCTCCTCTTGCCAATGTCGTCTAGGCTGCAGCAGCACTGCCTGTATCGAGGGCGGTGCACCTTAGTACAGGACAGGTCGTCATGATCTCTGTCCGCTTCTGAGGTGAGCTAAGATCAACGGGGTCGACCATCAATCCCACCTGCTCCAGAAAACTGATCGCCCCGGCTACTGTCGCGGCCACCCCACCCTCGTCGGCAGGTTGCACTTCCGGAGCATACACTCCGGTCTTGCCGCTCTGCGTACCGAACAATACCGCATATACCTGCACCGTATCGGTCTTTCTCAGGCAGCAGACGTACCCCTCGCAACGCTCTTGCGCCTTCCCGTCAGGCGCCACATGGGCGACGTTATATGACTTCTGTAGTTCCACTATATCCTCTGGGCAGGCGTATTCGATAGCCGTCTGATCCTTTTCCAGCAGGAACATCATTGGGTCGCTGTCGTCTGAGGAACCGCCGAAAAAGCTGTCGCATCCTGAGCCGAATCCTGTAAAGGGAACAGACTGGAAGCCTGGCGCGGTCAGGATCTCAACTGCAGTTTTTGCTGCGGTTTTTGCAGCCGTTATAGAAGGTTCAGCGACCTTTGCTGCTTCAGCGGCCTTCGCTGCTTCAGCAACCTTTGCTGCTTCAGCGGCCTTTGCTGCTTCTGCGGCCTTTGCTGCTTCAGCGGCCTTTGCTACTTCAGCGGCCTTTGCTGCTTCAGCGGCCTTTGCTGCTTCAGCGGCCTTTGCTGCTTCAGCGGCCTTTGCTGCTTCTGCAACCTTTGCTGCTTCGGCGGCCTTTGCTGCTTCAGCGGCCTTTGCTGCTTCAGCGGCCTTTGCTGCTTCAGCGGCCTTTGCAGCTTCAGCGGCCTTTGCAGCTTCAGCGGCCTTTGCAGCTTCAGCGGCCTTTGCTGCTTCAGCGGCCTTTGCTGCTTCTGCGGCCTTTGCTGCTTCGGCGGCCTTTGCTGCTTCAGCGGCCTTTGCTGCTTCAGCGGCCTTTGCAGCTTCAGCGGCCTTTGCTGCTTCAGCGGCCTTTGCTGCTTCAGCGGCCTTTGCTGCTTCGGCGGCCTTTGCTGCTTCGGCGGCCTTTGCTGCTTCAGCGGCCTCTGCTGCTTCAGCAACCTTTGCAGCTTCTGCGGCCTTTGCGGCTTCAGCCTGAATAATTCGTCCCTCTGGCTCGATCATCTCATCCACTGCAGTTTCTACCGCCTCTGCATACGCATCGGTAAAGTCAGGGAATGTTACTGTTTCAGCCTCAAACGCATTGAACTCTGCCTCGATGACCGCATCCACTGCGGTTTCTGCCATTTCTGCAACGTTCTGAATATGGCTAGGACTTGCAAGTTCTGCCGGACATGCTTGGAGTTTCTCATTTG
>NZ_JBXKJL010000063.1:0-2917 GCF_056994735.1 Geomonas sp. | reverse complement strand
GAATGCTGTGGGGTGTTATTGAGCGACTTCCTCTGCTTCATCCTCTCCGTCTGTACCAAGGAGAGTTTTTCTTTCCTGTTTGCGCTGCAGTTTCTCTTCATTCTTCTTCTTTTTCTCCAATTCCTTTTGACGCTTCTGAAACTGGAAATTCGGCTTAGCCATTGGAGCCTCTCATGTGTAAATTTGGTAGGAGCAACTTCGATCATTGCGCAAATGGAATGGATGTAACCGTCTTGCGTTGGCACAGCAACCCAAGCATCCGGGATTGCTGATGATCCGGTCATCTGCTTTACTTAAGATACGGCTTTTACAGCCTTCTTCGGTTTCTTGAGAGCCTTGACCGCGGTCGTCTTAGCCGTGGCGATTTTTGCGAGGGGGATATAGGAGGCCGGATCGGCCGGTATGAGGTCGGTAAAGTGTGATGAGATGATCTTTCTGATCAGGCCGTCGTTGAACTGTATCGTCGCCTTCATGTTGCTCAGTTCTATTACCTTGCCAACGCCCCACTCTGTCGCTATGGAATGGCTCACAACACAACCGCATTTGACAATCATCTGTTGTCTCCTTCTTTCTTACGTTCTGGGTAATGTAAAAATCGGTGGGCGAAGAGATTGGGTCGGCTGATTCGACGGACAACAGTGCGGAGCCTGCAAAAGCAGCTGTAGATACTTTACACCCATTTAATGGAAATAGATACTATAAGTCCCGAAAATCTGTATGACTTGCGGCAGGGACTCCTGTGGCGCAACGGCCTGATGGTGCAAGGTCTTCGAGAAATGTGGGTGCAATGTGGTGCCTGTTAAAGACCGGTTGGTCTGCGATCTCTTGTGACGCGGTAACGCAAATGCAGCCACTTACAGCGCAGCTAATGCTTGCGGAACGAGTGCAGGAGTGGTATCAACGGGAAGCCAAATTGGTCCGACGGGGTTCGATATGTACTCGATAATTTTTCGTGGCGCCACAGTTGTCGACGGATCAGGAAAGCCTCCATTCAAGGCTGACGTCGCAGTGGCGGGTGACCGGATAGCGGCGGTTGGCCCTGCGATGACCGGTAACGCCGCAAAGGTAGTCGACGCGGAGGGACTCATCCTTGCTCCGGGTTTTATCGACATCCACAGCCACACCGATACCACGATTTTCAGGCACCCGGGTGCCCAAAGCAAGGCGTTCCAGGGCGTCACGGTCGAGGTAACAGGAAACTGCGGACTCGGGCTCTTCCCGGTTCAGGATGACCACCTGGAGGAATTGTCCGATTTTGTGCGGATGCACGCATTCCATCTCCCCGAGGACGGCTTCGCCTGGCATGACCTCGCCTCCTATGCAGAGGAGTTGGCCGGCGCCGGCATGGGCGTAAACCTGGCGCCGCTCGTTGGGCATGCGGCGCTTCGGATCGCGGCGATGGGGATGGAGAATCGGCAACCGTCACCGGCCGAGCTCGACCGGATGCGGCAAATGCTTGATCGTGCTCTCGAACAGGGGGCCTGGGGGATGTCGACCGGGCTCATCTATCCACCTGGAAGCTTTGCCGAGACCGGGGAGTTGATCGAGCTGGCCAAGGTCCTCGCGGCTCACGATGCCCTGTATGCGAGTCACATACGGAACGAGAGCGCAGGTCTCATGGATGCTCTTGACGAAGCGATCGCCATCGGAAGAGAGAGCGGGGCGCGGGTCCAAGTCTCTCACCTGAAGGCGCTGGGAAGGAGCAACTGGGGGCGAGCCGGCGAGGCCCTGGCAAAGCTTTCCGCCGCGAGAGAGGGAGGCGTGGACGTGGCCGCCGACCAGTACCCGTACGATGCCTCCGCCACTGCGCTTGCCGCTGTAGTTCCTGCCTGGGCGCAGGAAGGGGGTGTAGCCGCGATGCTCAGACGATTGCAGACCCCGGAACTGCGGCCGCGCCTGCTGGGTGAAATCGGCAAGGAAATAGCGGCCAGGGAGGGTGCGGCAGGAATCATGATCAGCGACTGTGCCTCGCCGCAAAACCGTGACCTCGCGGGCCAAACATTGGCACAGATCGGAGGGGTTTGGCAATGTACCGCCGAGGAAGCCGCCGTCAGGCTGGTCGTGGAGGAGGAAGCCGCAGTGGGCGCGATCTTCTTCTCCATGTGCGAAGAAGACGTCATGTGCATCCTCGCTGACCCGCATGTGGCGGTCGGTTCGGACGGACACGGTCTGGATGCCGCGGCCAACGCAGGGGAATCGACCCACCCCCGCTCCTACGGCACCTTTCCCCGCGTCCTCGGACGCTATGTGCGGGAGAGGAGAATTATTCCACTGGAGGAAGCCGTCCGGAAGATGACCTCGCTCCCCGCAAGTCGGCTCGGATTCAGCGATCGCGGTCTTATCAAGCCCGGCTTCGCCGCCGACATTGTCATCTTCGATCCCGCTGCCATCAGGGACGTCTCGGATTACACAGCCCCTCATCGGTACCCGGAAGGCGTCATCGATGTCGTGGTGGGAGGAGAGTTTGTCATAGAGAATGGCAAGCTTACCGGCACCCGCCCCGGTCGTGTCCTGCTGCGGCAAAGATAACCGGCGCTTGAACCCAAAGAAATGAATGCGCCCTTCGACAGGCTCAGGGCGAACGGGTTCATGCAAGTCCTGGGAGCGGGTTCATAAGGTATCCGGCAAAGATAACCGGAGAGGAAGCGAAGGAAAGCGCCCTTCGACAGGCTCAGGGCGAACGGGTTCATGCACAGCCTGGGAACGGGCTCATGCACAGCCTGAGAACGGGTTCAGGCAAGTCCTGGGAAACGGGGTGAGGGCCGCACGAGGCGACAACAATACCGGACGTTGCAGCACTGAGAGAATTTGTTGAAGGAGTAGTTTTTGACTTTCGATCACGATCTTCTATGGGGATTACTCGGGCTCACGCCTCTTCTGGTCTACGTTGTCCTGGTGTTCCGCGACATTGATATTC
>NZ_JBXKJL010000062.1:0-3291 GCF_056994735.1 Geomonas sp. | reverse complement strand
GATACTTGTCGGCCGCTGCCGGCTTGAAACACAGTAGTGAGGGAGGAAGTATAGTGAAGATTCGTGACATGAAGCTGGGTTTGAGATTGGGGCTGGGATTCGGGATCATTTTAGTCCTGTTATTAGCCATCGGAGCCGTCGGGACCATCGGAATGATCAAGATGGACACCGGCCTGAACAAGATCGTCAAAACCAGCTACGTAAAGATCCAACTGGCCAATGAATGCTCAAAAGGGGTCAGCTCCATCATCAGCAGCGTCCAGAGCATGATCCTGCAGACCGACGCTTCCTCAAGACGCGAGGAGAGCGTGAAGATCGACCAGGCCCGGCAGCAGTACAAGACGGCAATGGAAAAACTGGAGAAGCTCGAGGACTCCGAGAAGGGAAAGGAGCTGATCGCGCAGGCGAAGCAAGCGCTCGAAAACGCCAAGAAATCTAACAACGAGGTGATCGAGCTGGCGCTGGCCAACAACACTGCCAAAGCCGCTGCGGTCTTCGGCAAGGAGACGGCTCCTTTGTGCGCAAGGATTTTTCCGGCTTTCAGCGAGCTGGTCAAATACCAGGAAGCCGGGATCGACGCCCGATACAGCGATGCGGTGAAGGTCTCGGGCAGCTCCCGGACCCTTGGCATAATCATGGCCATCCTTGCCCTGGCGGGAGGTATCGCGATAGCATTTCTCACCACCCGTAGCATCAGCAGGCCGGTCAATGCCCTGGCTGAGTGCGCGGACAAGCTGGCCCTCGGTGACGTCGAGGTAGTGATCGACGCCGACGGGCAGGACGAGATCGCCATGCTGGCGAGGTCGTTCCGGAACATGGCCGACAACGTCAAGGAGGCTTCCCTCGCCGCCGAGATGGTGGCCCGCGGGGACCTCACTGTCCAGGTGAAGCCGAAATCGGATCGCGACGTGATGGGGCACAACCTGACGGCGATGATCGCCATGATCAAGTCGCTGATCGAGGAGATGAACCTGCTCATCGCGGGGGTGCAGCAGGGAAGACTCGAGGTGCGCGGGAACGCCGCCGAATACCAGGGAGCCTGGGGTGAGGTGGTGACGGGTCTCAACCGGCTGATCGAGGCTTTCGTCCAGCCGATCAAGGTAACCGCGACCTACGTGGACAGGATCTCGAAGGGCGACATCCCGGAAAAGATCAACGACACCTATTACGGCGATTTCAACGAGACCAAGAACAACATCAACCTGCTGATCGACGCCATGAACAACGCCACCGATCTCGCCAAGGAGATCGCGGGGGGGAACCTGCTGGTGAAGGTGCAGGAGCGCTCTGAGAACGACGGCCTGATGCAGGCGCTGACCGAGATGGTGAGAAACCTGACCAAGGTGGTCGCCGACGTCAAGGCCGCCGCCGACAACGTCACAGCCGGCAGCCAGGAACTGAGCTCGACCTCCGAGCAGATGTCGCAGGGGGCAAGCCAGCAGGCGGCCTCAGCCGAGGAGGCGTCGGCTTCGATGGAAGAGATGTCTTCCAACATCCGGCAAAACGCCGACAACTCGCTCCAGACCGAGAAGATCGCGGTAAAGTCGGCCAGCGACGCCAACGACAGCGGTGCGGCGGTAAACAAGACGGTAGCTGCCATGAAGGAGATCGCGGCCAAGATCTCGATCATCGAGGAGATCGCCCGCCAGACTAACCTGCTGGCGCTCAATGCCGCCATCGAAGCCGCGCGCGCCGGCGAGCACGGGAAGGGATTTGCCGTGGTGGCCTCCGAAGTGAGGAAGCTCGCCGAGCGGAGTCAGAAGGCGGCGGGAGAAATCGGGGACCTGTCGCTGAACAGCGTAGAGGTGGCGGAAAACGCCGGAGAGCTGCTGCAGAGGCTGGTACCGGATATCCAGAAAACCTCCGAGCTCGTGCAGGAGATCTCCGCAGCTTGCAAGGAGCAGGACGCCGGAGCCGAGCAGATCAACAAGGCCATTCAGCAACTTGACCAGGTAATCCAGCAAAATGCCGGCGCGGCCGAGGAGATGGCCTCCACCGCCGAGGAACTGGCCTCCCAGGCTGAGCAGTTGCAGGGCACCATCGCCTTCTTCATGATCGAGGAAAAGGCGTCAGCGCGCGGACGGCAGCCGGCAGCGCCCCGGAAGGCCGCCCGGCAGGTGGCGGCCAGCCGGGTCATCACCAAGGCCGGCACCAGCGCTGCAGCCGGGGCAGGCCACGCCATCGACATGCTCGACACCGGCAGCCTCCTCGACGTGGGGTTCGAGAGGTACTAGAGGCGTGGATGGTGAATGGTGAATGGTGAAATGTAGACGGTACCCGGAACATCGAGGGTGCCGTCTATTTTCATATCGATGTCGATGAAGCGGGAGGTCACCATGAGGTTGGTCTGGAGATGGGTGCTGATGCGGGAGGTGGAGAAGACCGAGGCGCCACTGGCCTGGGCCAGGTAGAGCACCAGTTGGTCCGCCAGGTGGGGATCGATGGGCCTTCCGGTGCGATGATGGGTAATAAGTTCAAACGCCGCCTCCTCGCCCACCCGCTCCGCCGGCTTCCCCCTTGCTCCGAGGGCCGTAAAACCGGTCACGGCGTGCTCGTATTCGGCTTTGAGAAAGATGAAGGTCCCCTGCCCGTAAATTTTCAGCTCCCGGATCTCCACTTCCATCGGCACCGCATGACCCATCTCGCTTCGCAATTGCGCCAGCGCGGAATCGGACTGGCGCTCCGCGATGGTCCGGGGGAGGTTCCCCACGGCGGAGCATCCCCTCACCCGCAACAAATTGCCCCTTTCCCTTGCCTGGAGGGGAGCGAGCGTCCCCGCAGGCTCAACCCGGCAGTGGACCCTCCCGCCACCTTTGGGGTAGAAACCGCAGTAGTCGATGTGGAACTCCACCTTGGCTCCGAGGCGGCGCAAGGTGGAGGCGAAGACTTCGGCGAGGTAGTTCCAGGAGGGACTGAAGGGGACATGGGTGCCGCCGATCAGGTTGATGCGGCTGACCCCGTCGGCCTTCAGCAGCGGCGGGATGATGGTCTGCAGCACCAGCGCAGTGGAGCCGGCGGTGCCGATGTCGAAGTCGTAGTTGCCGGCCGAGACCTGACGTGGAAGAAAGGTAAGCTCGACCGATCCGAGTTCATCGCCTGAAACGCCGGCGGAGGAGATCCGTGCCGCCGCCTGCACGGCAACCAGGTGCTGGCGCATCAGGCCGGGCTTCGAGCGCGCCTTGCGGATGTTCCTGATCCGGAAGCCCTTGCCGGTGATGCAGGAGAGGCTCAACGCCGTCCGCAGCATCTGTCCACCGCCTTCGCCCTGGCTGCCGTCGATCTCGATCATGA
>NZ_JBXKJL010000061.1:0-2449 GCF_056994735.1 Geomonas sp. | reverse complement strand
TGAATTCCAGCCCGTTGACAGCAGGGACGGTGGCGCCGGGATACACCTTTACCAGGTTCTCCACCCGAAGGACGGTATTGTTACCCTCTTTAATAACACACCCCATACAGTCAGACTCCTCCCCCGGCGGGGGGAGGGAATTCCCTACCTTACGACTGCCGCAAGCTCGCGGAACAGCGCGTGCTCCTCATCGGCGCAGCGGCGCAGAAGGTTTGCCAGGTCTCCGAAGCTCTCCCCTTCCTGGGCTCTCCCTTTACAGTGCCGGGCACCGGCGACAGCAAACTCTCGCCATAGATCACCTACCGCCGTCATCCGATGTGACAGGTCCACCAAGCGCTTGTCTCCCATTACCTCGGCCGCCTCCTGCAAAAACGCCGCGAAGATGAAGCGGAAACCTCCGCCGCCGGTGCCGATCTCCTCCTGCATCCGGATCACGTTCCCCAGATAATGAACGGCCTTCCGCTCTCCCAGCCTGGCCGGCCAGCGCTCGACCTGCCCGGCCAGATGCCTGATGCCGCGGGTTCCAATGAGCGGGAATGGCACCGACACCATCAGCCTGCAGACCTCGCGGATTCCCTGCCTGATTGCCGGGCCCAGGTCCAACTCCTTCGGGACGCTGGTGATGAGGTACATCTTTCCCTTCGGTGCCAGCGCCCCCCGGGCAAACCGCGCACGTTCCAGATCGGCAGCAGGGCAGAGAACCGGAGTACCGAGAACGGGGTCGCTGATCAGGTAGTCATCCCCCTTCTTGCCATAGGCGACCAGGTTGTGGGCGTTGAAGTGGAAGCGCAGCGCGGGCGGGAAGTACGGAAGCCAGTAGACCCCGGTCTGCATCCCGACCGGTACACCCTGGGCAAGGTAGTCATCCAGATCCGCCATCGCCGCTCGCTGGTCTTTAAAGGTCTTATGTTCGACCCCGATGCCGAGGCGCTTTGTTACCCGCTTAAAAATGCTCCCCGGGGTAGTGCGGAAGGTGGTAAGGGGGAGACCGTAGATTTTTATAAACGGGAGGTAGGCGAAAAAAAGTCCTCCCCCGATCCCGAAAGCCATCGCCTCGGAAATAGGAAAACCGTGGTAGGTGAGCAGGTTGGCAATAACCCCACTCTCGCAATGGGCAGTCTGGCGGTGAGGGAATACGTGATTCAATATGCTTCCTTTCAGATATTCCCCCTCCCCCGGAGGGAGGGGGCGAGGGGGTGGGGGAACCTTTAATGATTGCTGCAGTGGCACGTTACATTGAACCCGTTCTCTCGGTGTCATCCCCGAGTGCTGTCATCGGGGATCCAGAAGGGCTGGATCCCGCCTGCACCAGCGGGAATGACGTCAGCAAGCGGGAACCGTGCAAAGCTCCTCTACGGTTACCTTCAGAACGGTGGCATACCGCTCGAGAAGCTTGGGCGCGAGCTTCTGGAACGGCCCCGGCTTCATGTGCCTGCGCACCCGCCATGCGAAAACCCCGGCATAGCTGGCGAGGAGCTTGGCGTCCATGTGGTGCCGGACCATGTGGTAGGCGAGGGGGCTGACTTCTCCGGCCCGCACCCGTGCGGCGACGGCCGCCACCCCGGCATTTATCGCTTCCCAGGCCTGCTGGTTGGCGACGTTGACCGGTTCCCAACCAGCCGTTGGGGCGACCACATAACTGCCGGCTTTATCGACCGCATAGCAGACGGCTCTCTTTCCTTCAAAAAGTGCGTCGTCCTGGGGGACTTCATTTTCTTGCATCGTCGCTTCCCGTGCCTTCTCTATGACTTTGCCGGAGGCTTCCGACCTTGCCCCCATCCGGCCGGCAGATCTCATTCACCCCCTCCCCTTGAGGGAGGGGGCAGGGGGGTGGGGGAGGCCGCCACGGAGGAACGAAGTTAGCCCTTTAACTACAACGGCAAATCCCCCCTGTCCCCCCTTTGACAAGGGGGGGACGCGCGGGCTCTTTCTCGCTAAAAATGTGATGCCGCGGGTCTTGCCGTCAGCTAGAAAAACCGCCCTATCTGCAACTCGACGGAGTTGACGCCGCGGTTTTCATGATAGATCCCGCCGTTTGAGAGATGATGCAGGCGGATGGCGGCAAAAGCATTCTTACCGTCCCGCTGCGGGAGCTCGCAACCCACTCCTAGGAGCGGGTTGAAGTTGAAGTGCAATCCCTGGCCAGGGACCCTGAACTCGGTGTATATCACGCCGATCCCGCCCTCGACATACGGCCGAAGTCTTTGCCCTGCGCGCAGCCCCGGATAGTAGAGGGCCAGCATGTTGGCAGAGGCCATGAAATCGTTTTCAGGCGACATGGTGCTGCCGACGGCGCCTTCGACCTTGAAGCGGAGGGCCTTCGGGCGATCCTGGCGCCAAACGGTGCCGTAGTCATAAACGGCGGAAAATCTGGCCATCATGAAGCTGATGTCACGCCTCGGGTCGAAGGCGTAGCCATACTCCGCCGACAGGGCGTACTGGTTCGGCA
>NZ_JBXKJL010000060.1:0-1308 GCF_056994735.1 Geomonas sp. | reverse complement strand
AGCTCGGCAGCGATCAAGGCCTGCACCACCAGGTCGCGGTTGGCGATGATGGCGGCATCGGAACCCTCCCGCACGACGACCGCCTTGCCGATCTTAAAGGGAAAACTCGCATCGTAAAGCACCGGCACCGGATCCCGCGTCAGGCTGAGATACACCGGACCTTTGTACTCGGCAGCCGCATCAACGGCCATCTTGGTGCTGGTCGGATCGGACGGAGCAATCACGGTGGAACCGGCCAGGGCCCGCATGATGGACAAATCCTCCTGGGCCTGATGGGTCACCCCGTCCGGACCCGGCGTGATCCCGCAGTGGCTGGCTGCGATCTTAACGTTCAGGTGCGGATAGTGGATGCTGTTACGCACCTGATCGAGCGCCCGCATGCAGGCGAAGACCGCGTAAGTGTTGGCGAACGGGATCAGCCCCGTGGTCGCCATGCCGGCTGCGGCCGCCATCATGTTCTGCTCGGCGATCCCGAAATTAAAGGCCCGCTCCGGGAACTTGGCTGCGAAGAGAAACGTCTTCATGGGTTTGGAGACGTCCGCGTCGAGCGAGACGACATGGGGATTTTGCGACCCGAGCGCCAGCAGCGCTTCCCCATAGGTCAGACGCGTCGGCTCTCCCTTGGCCTTTACAAAGAGATCCTTGGACGACAGCAGGGCTTGAACTTCGGGTAGAAGATAGCGGTAGCTAGATTTCACAGAAGCACCTCCTGATCTCGCACAAGGCCTGGTCGGCCTCGGACACGCACGGAGCCTTTCCGTGCCAGTCCGCCACGTTTTCCATGAAGGAGACTCCCTTGCCTTTGATCGTTTCGGCAACGATGGCGGTCGGGATACCCTTGCGCTGGCTCGCGGCTTCGAGCGCGGCGACGATCTGCTCCATGCTGTGCCCGTCGATGGCCTCAACGTACCAGCCGAAGGCACGCCACTTATCAGCCAGCGGCTCAACCGGCATCACATCCTCCACACAGAAGTCGTTCTGCAGATGGTTGCGGTCCACGATCACGGTGAAGTTGTCGAGCTTCCACTTGGGGGCTGCCATGGCCGCCTCCCAAACCGATCCCTCCTGGCACTCGCCGTCGCCGACCACCACCCACACATGGTAGTCTTTCTTCATCAGCTTGCCCGCGAGAGCCATCCCCAGGCCGGCCGAAATGCCTTGACCGAGTGATCCTGTACTCATGTCGATCCCGGGGCACTTGTGCATATCCGGATGGCCCTGCAGCATGCTGCCCAGTTTGCGCAAGGTCGCGAGATGCTTTTTGTCGAAATAGCCGCGCTCGGCTAATGCCGAGTACCACGCCGGGCA
>NZ_JBXKJL010000059.1:0-1589 GCF_056994735.1 Geomonas sp. | reverse complement strand
GCTAGTATTACAACGAGACTTTTTGGGATATACTGAAAGGAAGTCTCTTCCTGGAGGTGAACCCCGATGTCTCTTGTGTATGATGTCACCGCCGCCCAGCCGTCTCCAATGAGCCCGCTGGCTGTACAAGAATGGACCCGGGAAGAGGTGGCACCCCTTTCCGAAGACCTGGTTGTCTACCACCAGCGCTTTGCTCCATTGTTCTCTCGACGTGAGCAGCGCGAGTGGGCAGCGGTCGCGTCTCGCCTGGGCTGCTCACGGCCGATGTCCCCCGCAAGAATGTTGAAGCGATGGCTCTGCGCTTGGTGGGAGTGGGACCACATGCGGAGTGCCAGGTGCGCGCCCTCCAGCAATTCATCGGGGAGGGGAAGTGGGACGATGAGGCGAGACTTTCTGAACACCAGCGTCTGGTGAACGAAACACTGGGTGAAGAGGATGGGGTGCTTATCATTGATGGCTCCGACTTTCCCAACCATGGGCAGCATTCTGCTGGCGTGGCGCCTCAATGGTGCGGAAACACTGGAGAGATCGGATAACTGCCAGGCAGGCGTCTTCTTAGGCTATGCGAGCCGCAAAGGAGCTACGTTCCTTGATCGGCGGTTGTACCTGCCCGAGTCCTGGTTTGATAAAGAGCACCAGACGCTGTGGCAGGATTGCCAGATTCCTGACGCGATCCCTTTTCAAACCAAGCATGAGCTCGCTGCCCAGCTGGTCGAGGGCATCATGGCTTCCGGTCGTCTCCAAGCCCGCTGGGTAGCGTGCGACGAGGGATATGGTGACTCCCCCGCTTTCCTGCAACGGCTGGATGCAACGGGATTATGGTACCTGGCAGCGGTGCCGCGAGATACCAAGGTCTGGCCATTCCTGGAAACGGACGGACAGACGGAGCGGACGCGTCCGAGCAGTTGGGTTCCCCCTCCAACCCGCTCACGCAAAGGCCCTGTCCCCCGACGAGAGCGGCTGCATCCCGCCAGTCCAGCCAAAGTGCCGCTGGAGGAGTTGGCCAAACAGTGGCCGAAAGATGCCTGGCGGCGCTTCCGCCTGCTCGAAGGACACAAAGGCCCGCTGGTCGCGGATTTTCTCGTGCTACGCGCGGTGTTGCCTCTCGACCGTTTGCCTGGCCCAGAGGTCTGGGTGGTGATCCGGCGCAAAGTCAGTGGTGCGGCAGAGGAGCCGGAATGGAAATTTTACTTGAGCAATGCTCCCTTGCAGACGCCGCTTGCTACTTTGGTGCGGGTGAGCGGGATGCGCTGGCCGATCGAGACCTGTTTTGCTGAGGGTAAGGGAGAACTGGGCAGGGACCACTATGAACTGCGCTTCTGGCGCGGATGGCACCATCATATGACCCTGGTTATTCTGGCCCATCACTTGCCTTTTTCGATGGCAACAACGCCTCAACCAGAGAGAGGGGGGTCTTGCGCCCAACGACCACCTGTCCTTTACCTACGCCAGATGAGGTACCTAGCCTGGACGCACACCCTTCCCTCCCACTTAGCGTTGCCCAGGTGCGCTTGCTCTTGCGGGTTTCCTTGCCCCAGCCTGTGCTGGATCTGCCTGCGGCCTTGGCTTTGATCGCCTATCAGCAACGC